>JAZKID010000097.1:0-14465 GCA_040385045.1 Pseudomonadota bacterium
ATACGACGGGCGTTTTGATGGGCGACGTGATTTCCTATCGCTCCAAAGGCGCGCATACGAAATACGACGGCAAAATTGCGCGCGGCTGGTGCGAGGCTTTTGTCGGCTTCTCAGATAATATTGCGCGGCGCATCGTCATCGAAATCGGTTCGGGTACAGGTTTTGCAGGCAGCGATTATGGCCTGCACGTCTGCGTCGACGGGCTCGATCCGCATAAAACCTATGCACCGCACTGCCGCGTGCTGCGCCGTCACGAGTTCTGATTGGACGAGACGCACAACCTTTTTCTTGCCGCGCTGAACGGCTTCCTGCTCGGCGCAAGCCTTATCATCGCCATCGGTCCGCAAAATGCTTTTGTGTTGCGGCAGGGCCTGAAGCGCAGTTACGTTTTTTCGGTTTCGCTGATCTGCGCACTGTCCGATGCGTTGCTGATCACAATCGGCGTTGCGGGCCTCGGCACGCTTGTTCAGCAATCGCCACAGGCGCTCGATATTGTCGCGATCGGCGGCGCGATTTTTCTTGTTGTGTACGGGCTGATCGCCTTCAAACGTGCGCTGCACCCGTCGGCCATTCGCATGCAGGGCGAAAGCACCGATAAATTCAGCGTCGTTATCGCCACCTGCCTCGCTTTCACATTCCTGAATCCGCATGTTTATCTCGATACGGTCGTATTGCTCGGTAGCCTGTCGGCGCATTATTCAGGCACTGCGCGCATTGTTTACGGCGCAAGCGCGGCGCTGGCCTCATTCGTATGGTTTTTCAGCCTCGGCTATGGCGCACGGTTGCTGACGCCGGTTTTCGAAAAGCCACAGGCGTGGCGCATTCTTGATATCAGCATCGGCCTTGTGATGTGGCTGATTGCAGCGCGGCTCGTGTTCGGCGTCTTCACCTAAAATTTCTGGAAAACAAAAAAAGCGCCCATCGCGATGAAGGCAAAACCAACCACGTGGTTCCAGCGTAACGGCTCGCCGAGAAACCACACCGAGAAACCCGCAAAAACAATCAGCGTAATCACCTCCTGAATTGTTTTAAGCTCGGCCGCGCTGTAGGTGCCATGGCCCCACCTGTTGGCGGGCACCGCGAGCCAGTATTCGAAAAACGCCAGCCCCCAGCTGATTAGCACCACGATATAAAGCGGTGCCGCCTTGAATTTCAGGTGGCCGTACCATGCGAATGTCATGAAAACGTTGGACAGGCACAGCATCAGAATTGGCAGCAGCGCGGAAAAGCTTAAAGCTGGCATCAGGGAGACCTCGCGACATGTTTGGGCAAAAGACGAACCTGCTGCGTCCCTATTTCACATTTTTGATTCTCGCACCACTTGTTCTTTTTGCAGCGCTGTATGTTTCCGAGAGCGACGAGACAAAGCCCGCAGCCACGCAATCTTATCGTGCTGCACCTTTCGATTATTACCTTCTCTCACTGACATGGACGCCGGGCTTTTGCAGCAACGCCAGAAATGACAGCCTGCCTTCCTTGTGCGGGCGTAATTCGAAACCGCGCTTTATCGTCCATGGCCTTTGGCCGCAGCGCGAAAAGGACTGGCCGGAGTTTTGCGCAAGTCCGCCACCAAAAGACGAATCTGTTTTCGATGCTCAGAAAGATCTGCTCAGCAGCGCCTCGGCCGCAAGGCACCAATGGCAGAAACACGGCAGTTGCAGCGGCCTGCCGCCGGACGCTTATTTTGCCGCCATGCACGAAACTTTTGAAGGCGTCACCCTGCCGCAGCTGTGGAACGACAGGGTGCATATCTCGCTGAAAGACCTGCGCACAATGGTTGAACGCGCCAATCCGCAACTGCCGAAAAATGCAATTGCGATAATATGTAACAGGCAAATGCTCAGTGAAATCCGCATCTGTTTCGGCAAGGATCTCAAACCGCGTTCTTGCGCCCGAAACGTGCAGGACAGATGCGCGAAGCGCGGCCTCATCACCCTGCGTTGAAACGGCTAAATAGCTCTTGGGTTCATTTACGGAAAGGTGTATATTTCGCGCTACAGGTACGGCTGGAATGTCAGAGTTCCAGCCAGGGAAGCACGATACCGGTTGCCGGTTTTCTTTTCCCCGACGTCCGATAGCCGGCCGGTAGCCGGTACTTTAGAAATGCCCGGAGAAGAGACTACCAATGAGCAATAGACAGAATGGCAAGGTCAAATTTTTCAATAATGAAAAAGGTTTCGGCTTTATCATGCCGGATGACGGCACGAAGGATGTTTTCGTGCATGTGTCCGCCGTGCAAAGCTCCGGCCTGCCGACACTGAACGAAGGTCAGGCGGTTTCATTCGAAATCGAGCCCGATAAAAAAGGCAAAGGCCCGAAAGCAGTCAACCTGCAAGCGATCTAGATCGCAGCTGAAGATTTTTTGATTTTTGAAAAACCCGGTCATATGTGCCGGGTTTTTTTATTGTCCGCTTAAAATGCGTAGCCAACGCCGAGACGCAAAGTATGCGTTGAAAGCTCGCTGCTACCCGCCGTCAAAGGTCCAAGCGCATAAGTGCCGGAGCCGTAATTCGTGTAAAGATATTCCGCACGCGCGACCAACCCGTGCGAAATCTGCGCTTCCGCGCCGATGCCGACAACACCGCCAAGCTCCGTCGAGTCATCAAGCCCTGCCGCCGTCGCGTAATCGATATCGGCGAGCGCGAAACCGGCCGTGCCGTAAATCAGAAACTGGTCGACTGTGAAACCAAGCCGTCCGCGCAGGCTTGCGGAGAGATCGCTACCCGACATCACCAGCGTGCCACCGGCAAGACCGGCACCATCCGGCAGCGAGCCGGTAATATCGCCTTCGATACCGGCGATCAGCATCGAATTCCACGGAATGTTATAGCCACCGTAGAGGCCGAAGGTTGTCCCGCCCGAACTGTCGGAATAGGCAGCTGCACCGGGATTTAAAATCGCGTCATAGCTTGCATCAGTGTAACCGAGATGCACACCGGCATAAAAACCGTTCCATGCCCGCGAGACCTGGTTTTGCGGAAAGGAGCCGAAAGTGTCTGCTTTCGCGAGAGCTGGGGCGATGAAAACACCCGCTGCCAATCCTATTTCAAACAAGCGCACACGCAACATCACGACAAAAACCCGCCATCAATAAGGAAAAGAGCCTTGAATCTTATGCGCACCAAGTTGACAACGCCTTATCAACCACGCGTCTTGAGCCTGTCTTAACGCTGCATATATGTCATTTTATCGGTTATGGTTGAAAAAGCGTGAATCAGGACGACGACATACCTCAGGATAAAACGGGAGCGGAGCTGGCATTTACAGATGCGCCCGTGACGCCTTCCCTGCTGCGCGGCGCGGAACTGATTGCCGATTTCGTGAAGCGCCTGCCTGACAGGCCGGGCGTATATCGCATGATGAACAAGGACAGCGAAGTCCTGTACGTCGGCAAGGCAAAAAATCTCAAAAATCGTGTGACGTCCTATACACGTCCGCACGGACAACCAATGCGCATCGCGCGGATGATCGCGCAAACCGCGCACATGGAATTCATCATCACCTCGACGGAAACGGAAGCGCTGCTTCTCGAAACTAACCTGATCAAGACAATGAAGCCGCGCTTCAATATTCTGATGCGCGACGACAAATCTTTTCCGTACATTCTCATTGCAACAGATCATGAGGCGCCCGCAATTATGAAGCATCGCGGCGCGCGCGTTCGTAAAGGCGACTATTACGGCCCGTTCGCTTCCGGATATGCGGTCAATGAAACCATCGATACGCTACAGAAAGCGTTTTTGCTGCGCACCTGCTCCGACAGTATTTATTCCACGCGCACGCGCCCTTGCCTGCTTTATCAAATCAAGCGCTGTGCCGCGCCTTGCACGAGAGAAATATCGCTCGAAGATTACAGCAAACTCGCCAAGGGCGCGGGCGATTTTCTGCACGGCCACCTCAACACCACGCGCGAAGATCTCGCCAAAGAAATGGATGAGGCTTCCGGCGCGATGGATTATGAGAAAGCCGCACAACTGCGCGACCGCATCGCCGCGCTATCGAGCATCACGACACGCCAGCGCATTAATCTGAAAAATGTCGGCGAGGCAGATGTGTTCGCCATTTCGCATGAAGGCGGCGAAGTCTGCGTGCAGGTGTTCTTCATCCGTAATTTCCAGAACTGGGGCAACCGCCCTTATTTCCTGCGCGCCGATTCCTCGATTGAAGATGGCCATGTCTTGCAGGATTTCATCATGCAGTTTTACGAAGACAAGCCATGCGCCAGCCTCGTGCTGACTTCGCATGATTTGCCCGAAGCGGAACTACTCTCAAAAGCGCTCACACAAAAAACGCAGCACAGGGTCGATGTCGCCTGCGCCCGCAGCGGTGAGAAATATGAACTGACGCAACGCGCCCTCATCAATGCGCGCGAGTCCTTGGCGCGCCGTCTTGCCGAAAGTTCCGCACAGGGGCGCCTTCTCGAGCAACTCGCCATAACTTTTGCGCTTGCAGCGACGCCGCAACGCATCGAGGTTTACGACAACAGTCACATCATGGGTGCGCAGGCTGTCGGCGCGATGATCGTGTCGGGGCCTGAAGGTTTCATCAAGAACCAGTATCGCAAATGGACCATTCGCGATGAGGAACTGAACCCCGGCGATGATTACGGCATGATGCGCGAAGTGTTCACGCGCCGTTTCTCGCGTCTTCTCAAAGAAAGCGGCGAGCAAGGCCGCGAAAACAATGAAACGCCATGGCCTGATGTCGTGTTTGTCGACGGCGGCAAGGGCCAGCTTGAAACCGTGCGCAGTATTTTGACCGAGCTTGGAATTGTCGACCAGATCGCCCTCATCGGTATCGCCAAAGGCGTCGACCGCGATGCAGGCCGCGAACGCTTTTTCATTCACGGCCGCGAACCGTTTCAGCTCCCCGCGCGTGACCCCGTGCTTTATTTCGTACAGCGTCTGCGCGATGAAGCGCACCGTTTTGTCATCGGCGCACATCGCAACAAGCGCGCGAAAACGATCACGGCCAACCCGCTCGATGAAATTCCCGGCATCGGCCCGACGCGCAAACGCGCGCTGATGCATCATTTCGGCACGGCAAAGGCCGTGTCGCGCGCCGCATTGGAAGACCTGCTGAAAGTCCCCGGCGTCAGCGCCGCAACAGCGAAGCAAATCTGGGCATATTTCAACGAGAGTTGATGGACATTTCAGGGATCATCTGCGATGAGACGTGAATGAGCCACCCGCTGTCCCTGCCCAATCTTTTCACCTATGGGCGCCTTGTTGCCGTACCCGCCGTGGTCGCGTGCTTTTTCTGGGGCGGCGGATTCGCGGTCAACGATATCACCGCGCGCTGGACGGCTCTTGCCATTTTCAGCGCTGCCGGTTTTACCGATTACATGGACGGCTGGGCCGCACGGCGTTTCGATCAGTCGTCCTCGCTCGGCCGCATGCTCGACCCGATCGCCGATAAACTGCTCGTCGCTTCATGCCTCCTGCTGCTGGCCGCCGACGGAACGATTGCAGGCTGGTCGCTGTGGGCCGCGATTATCATCCTTTGCCGTGAAATTCTGGTTTCGGGCCTGCGTGAATTTTTAGGCAGCGTGCAAGTCGCCGTTCCTGTCTCCCGTCTCGCAAAATGGAAAACGACGGCGCAGCTTGTCGCGATCGGTTTTCTGCTGGCGGGCCCGGCCGGCGACAGGCTGTTTTTGAATTACAGCACACAACTCGTTTCGCACACGGGTCTTGTCCTGCTGTGGCTTTCCGCCGTGCTGACGCTTTACACTGGCTGGGATTATTTCCGCGTGGGCATTAGCACGGTCGTCAAAGGCAATTTATCGTCGTCCTAAAATTTTTGCCTTGATATTTTGCAGCGGAAACGCCGGGCCGGGATCCGTCTTGCGCGGCCATGAAATATCCTCATGCCCCAGAATATCTTCGAACTGGTAGCGCACGTGAAGCGCGGTCGCGATGCCGGTCACAAGTTCGACCTGCTCGGGCGTATAAACATGCCACCCCTGCACATCGCCGCCGAGGCGGTGTTTCGCCAGCAACACATCTTCCGCTTTATACGAACCGCCGAACCATGCATGCCATTTGCCTGCGGCATTTTTCTGCAGGATACCCGCATTGTCGACCTCGATACCGATCGCGTAATTGTTCATGCCGCTTAAGTTTTTCCAGCGGCTCACACCCGCATGCCAGCAGGTTTTATCGAAGGCCTGCATCTGCATCACCTCGCCCTTGCGGCCGACAACAAGATGCGCCGATGCTTTCGCATCAGAGTTCCTGAACCATTGCACCGACGTCTCGAAGCTACGCCCTGCCGTGTAATGGATGATAAGGTAGCGCGGCTTGAGGGCCCGCCGGCCATTGGGTGTCTGCGCAAAAGGCACGCGCTCGTTCTGCCGCAGCAAAAGATGATGATCGACTGAAAAGTTCATGTTTCGCATTGTCAGGGCAAAAAGGCGGGTGTGGAGAACGGGGAAAAGCAGAACCGGACTCGACTTTTGTTCTAGTTTTGTTCTAGTCTTATCCACATGCGCAAGCCGACCGGCCTCGAATATCTTTATCTTGATTTTGACAGCTTCTTCGCCAGCGCGGAGCAAAGTTTTCAACCGGTTTTACACAACCGGCCTGTCGGCGTGCTGCCCGTCATGAGCCAGGCCACCTGCGTGATTGCCGCCAGCAAGGAAGCCAAACCGTTCGGCGTCAAAACCGGCACGCCGGTGCGCGAGGCCAAGGCGCTCTGCCCCGATATTATCTTCGTGCCCGCGCGGCATGAAAAATATGTCGAACTGCACCACAAGATTATCGCGCTCGTCGACGACATCGTGCCCGTCAAGGGTGTCCGCTCGATCGACGAGGTCACTTGCCACCTGCTCAGCAACGAGCAGGAACGCGCCGAAGAAATCGCGCTGCAAATAAAACGGCAGATCAAAAAGCAGTTTGGCTCTGCCCTTACTTGTTCCATCGGCCTCGCGCCAAACGAATTGCTGGCGAAGATCGGCGCGGAAATGAACAAGCCCGATGGGCTTGTCACCATCCGCCCCGAAGACCTGCCGCGAAAAATTCTCGGACTTCAGCTTACCGATATTCCCGGCATCGCGCATGGCAACGCCGCGCGCCTGAAAGCGGCGGGCATCGGCACTATCGCCGAGCTCTGGGCGCTCGCACCGAAACAAATGCGCGCGCTATGGGGCACGGTGGAAGGCGAACGTTTATGGGCATGGCTGCATGGTTTTGAAGCAGAGCGTCAATCGACCGAACGCTGCATGTTCGGCCATAGCCGCGTGCTGGCATGGAACTGGCGCAACGGCGAACGGTTGCGCATCTGCGCGCGCCTGCTGACGGCGAAGGCGGCACGCCGCATGCGGCGCGAACATTTTACCGCGCGCATCCTCACGCTTAATCTATATTGCAAGGAAGGGCCGGGCTTTTCGTCCGACCACCGCTTCACAACGCCCGCGCGCGACGATTGCAGCATTCTCAACGCGCTGGAAGCCATGCTTGATGCGGGCATCGCGCGGCTCGGCGGCCGGCGGCCGAAATTCGTGCACGTGTTCCTGCACGATCTTGTAATGCGGGACGCACGCGCTTTCGATTTATTCGAAACGGACCTGCAGGCCAGCAAACGAAAACGCTGGGAGGATCTTGCCGATATCGCCGATGATCTCGGGACGAAGTTTCACCCGAAAATCCTGCACCTTGGCGCTTATCTCGAACCGCCCGGCGGCTATGCAGGCGGCAAGATCGCGTTCAACCGCGTGCCGGATAAAAGCGATTTTTGAAAAAGAACAGATTTTTTTATCAAAGGCGCTGCCGTTGCTTATCTGAAAATTCTTTGAATTTTTGATTTAGCGTCTTCAGATAAGTGACCTTGAAGGAGTCATAGACCTCCTGATAAAAATCTTTCGCGCTTTTTCCGTTTTTAAGCAGGGCTGCGTCCCCGGACTTCGCCAATGTATTCTCTAAAGCCGTGAGATAGCTTTGCACCCTGTTCTTGTTCTTGTCGCGCGCCCGCCCGGAAACTTGCGTTAAAAAATCAGTCGGCGTGAGTTTTATTTCATACTCGTCGAAAGTTTTTTGCAGGCTTTTCAAAATAACGTTTGTATTCACTTTTTCATAGGGCTTCATGTTATTGTATTCGCGGTCAACCATCCCCTCGATGGCGGATTGAATGGCATAATTTAATGACGTACGCAGGTTCACTTTTGAGAGCCCGACAAACATGGCCAATATACAATTGGCAACGTTTTGACGCATGGAATCGACGGGCTTGGATTCATCAACGGGTGTCAGCCGTAAATTGGCTATCATGCATCCCACAAATGAAATGATCTCTTCAGCCTCGGTATTTGTGATGCCATGCCTGCGCGCTATTCTTTCGATTCCGTCCTTGCTGACGCATACCCTCATGGCCGTAAATTGAGGACTTGCAAGCGTACTTCTTGGCCCAAGGTCGGCAGGGACGACATATAAAGGGCTGACACCCTCATCGATGCCGGGGAAATCGACATTTATCGAAGAAGGAGGAACTTTCGGCAGCTTGTCTGCAGTCATAATGTAATAATTGAACAGACGGCCCTCTTTCCGCATGCCCATGAAATCTGACATCTCGTCAAGAACGGCACGAACCGCCGGGCTTACTTCCTTATAGACATTGGTATTGTTTTTCAGGGAAGTGCTGTTTGCCTGCAGCTTGGCATTAAAAGCGAGATCAGAGGCGCCTGAAGAACGAGCGGGATCAAATCGTGAAATCGAAAGATTCATGATTCACCTACGTATTTTTTAATAATGATCAGATTCTCAAGAGGATTATACGCGAAGACTGCCAAATCCAAAGCTTCAAACGCTTCTGCTAATACACAAAAGCGTGTACAGGTGCCGGCCGGAAAATTGCATTTAACCGGAGATAAGAAGTACGATTGTTGAAATCAGGCCGCGCTTGTCTGCGCAGTTGCCGTTCCGTGGGTCAACGCCGTGTAGTCGTCGATCATCGTTTTCGAAATCGCGCCCGGCACGAAGTTGTACGAGCCGATTTCCGAGACCGGAACGATTTCGGCCGCCGAACCTGTCACGAAGCATTCTTCGAAGCTTTCGAGTTCGTCCGGCATGATGCGGCGCTCTTCCAGTTTGATGCCGCGCTTTTTCAGCATTTCGATCACGGTCTGGCGCGTAAGACCGTCGAGGAAACAGTCGGCGATCGGCGTATGCACGACACCGTTCTTGATAAAGAATACGTTGGCACCGGTGCATTCGGCAACGCGGCCCTGCCAGTCGAGCATCAACGCATCGGCGTAACCTTTGCGCTCGGCTTTATGCTTGGAGATCGTGCAGATCATATATAGGCCAGCCGCTTTTGCGCGCGATGGCGCTGTCATCGGGTCGGGACGGCGATATTCCGCCATGTCGAGCTTGATACCTTTCATGCGCTGCGCGGCATCGAAATAATTGCCCCATTTCAGCGCAAGAAGTGCGACGTGAATTTTGTTGTTCTGCGCAGAAACGCCGAGCGCTTCATCGCCGCGCCAGGCCAATGCGCGGAAATAAATATCCGGCGTTTTGTTTTTAGCGATCAGCGCGGTTTTGGCAGCGTCGAGTTCAGCAGCTGTAAACGGTACATCGAAATCGAGAATCTTCGCGCTGTCGATCAGGCGCTGCGAATGCTGCGTGCTTTTGAACACGATGCCGTTATAGGCGCGTTCGCCTTCGAAAACGCTCGAGCCATAGCTCAGCGCGTGGGTGAACAGCGACACATTCGCCTCTGTCTGCGGCACGATTTTTCCATCGAACCAGACATAATCACCGCGGCCTGAAGACTGCACCATGTTGTAAACTCCAATTGCACCGCAACCCTGCGGCACCTGCCTGAGTGCATAGATATTCAGGCGCTGGCACGCAACCCCTTAAACACGAGAAAACAGCATAATTTTAGGCGATTTTCGCGATAAAACCCTTTTATTTTGCGAAGAGTTTCGTCATTGAAGAGAGTATGGGAACGGCCCTTGCCATGAACGCAAACGAAACCGCCGGAGAGCACACGCGCCACCTGCTTGTTGTCGACGACGACAAGCGGATCCGTGAGCTGTTGTCGCGTTACCTGCAGGAACAGGGTTTCCGTGTGACGACCGCTGGCACGGCGCCCGACGCGCGCAATGCCATGAACGGGCTGGTGTTCGATGCGATCATTCTCGATGTGATGATGCCGGGCGAAAGCGGGCTGAGTTTTCTCGAAACCTTACGTAACGTCAACAATGTGCCTGTGCTGATGCTGACGGCGCGCTCTGAAACGGAAGACCGCATCAAGGGGCTGGAGCTTGGCTCCGACGATTATGTTTCAAAACCTTTCGATCCGCGCGAACTTGTACTGCGCATCAACAACATGCTGAAACGCAACACCGTGCCTACAGAAGAAAAACCCGACATGGTCCGCTTCGGCCCATTCGTTTACGTTTTTGATCGCGGTGAATTGCGCAAGGGCGACGAGATGATCCGCCTGACGGACCGCGAACGCGCCTTGCTGAACATTCTCGGCGAACGCCCAGGCGAAACGGTACCGCGGCAAAATCTCGTTGCCGATGGCGGCGATGTTTCCGAACGTGCCATCGACGTGCAGATTAATCGCTTGCGCCGCAAGATCGAACGCGATCCCGCCAACCCGATTTACCTGCAAACCGTGCGCGGTATCGGCTACCGACTTGTTGTCTGATGCCTGATATGAAAATTGAAAAAAAGCAGCTTTCCGGCGGGCAGCATGTTTATGCAAAAATGCGCGGCGGAATTAAACATGTCGAAGCGATGCCGCTGATGCGCCCCCTGCGCGCGCTGCGGCAAAATCTGTACCGCATGGCGCCGAAAGGGCTCTACACGCGTTCACTGCTGATCATCATCCTGCCGATGATCATCCTGCAATCGATTGTCGCTTTCGTTTTCATGGAGCGCCACTGGCAGACTGTCACACGTCGCCTGTCCGCGATGGTGACAGCCGACATTTCGGCGATGATCGACATTTACAAAACCTATCCGCAGGACGCGGAAGGGCAAACGCTTTCGCGCATCGCGCGCGATAATCTTCATCTGACTGTCGAACTGCTGCCGCCGGGTAATTTGCCCGAGCCTTTGCCGAAACCGTTTTTCTCGTTGCTGGACGATACGCTGTCGCGCGAAATTAAAACGCAGATCGGCAAACCGTTCTGGATCGATACGGTTGGCCGCTCGAACATTGTGGAAATTCGGGTGCAGCTTGATAAAGCGATCATGCGCATCTACGCGCCGCGCAACCAGGCCTATGCATCGAACAGCCACATTTTCATCATCTGGATGGTGGGCGCGGCGGCCGTGCTTCTGGCCGTGGCGGTGCTTTTCCTGCGCAACCAGATCAAACCGATTCTGACGCTGGCGCAAGCGGCAGATGCTTTCGGTAAAGGGCGCGAGGTTGATACGTTCCGCCCGCGCGGTGCGCGCGAAGTGCGGCAGGCCGCACAGGCCTTTCTGACCATGAAGCGGCGCCTCGAACGGCAGATCGAACAGCGCACGACCATGCTAAACGGCGTCAGCCATGATCTGCGCACACTGCTGACGCGTTTCAAATTGCAGCTCGCACTTTTGAAAAATACACCGGAGGCGGAAGCGCTCGCACGTGATGTCGACGATATGCAAAAAATGCTTGAGGCCTATCTCGCTTTCGCGCGCGGCGATTCCGGCGAAACGCCCGTGAAGGTCGATTTCAAAGCCTATATCGAAGATCTGGCCGGACTGCCGCTCGACAAGGGCAAAAAACTGTCGACAAAGTTTTCAGGTGAGCCGCACGCCACGTTGCGCATGCAGGCCTTTAAACGCTGCATCAGCAATCTTGTTTCAAATGCCGCGCGGCACGGCAGTGAAATCCGCGTCATTGCAAAACATGGCGATGGGTATCTGACCGTCGATGTCGAAGACAATGGCCCGGGCATTCCTGAGGCGTCACGCGAAGATGTGTTCCGGCCGTTTTTCCGCCTCGACGATGCACGCAACCAGGATGAAGGCGGCACAGGTCTTGGCCTTGCCATCGCGCGCGATATCGCTACCTCGCATGGCGGCGATATCCTTTTATCGGAGAGTGATCTCGGTGGCTTGAAGGCGACCGTGAAAGTGCCGGCCTAGAATGGCCACAAGCTTCTGACTTTTTGGGCAGCGCCGTTTAGGAATTTTACTGTTTCGACAAAGGTTTTTAAAATTCCAGAGTCACCACTAGAAGGCATAACGGTTGTCGCATCGCCAATGGAAATGACTGCTGTGCCTTTTTTCACGACGCCTTTAGAAGCTTCCTTGGCTTTATTTTCATCGCCATCTCCGTTGAGATTAAAAGAAACTTTTTGCTGCGCAGAACTATTATTCAAACCGGCGCCAACGCCCGAAACGGAACCCATGATATCACCTTAAAAAATGGCCTCAAAAATAAAAATTATAAAATTTTACTTTTCGAATTTCGCCTATTTTAGCACGACAGACCCGTTCTGTCATTTCTGCATCGCGAATAGCCTTAAAATAAAGGTTTTTCAAGGCTTTAAAATCGTCGCCCCCGTCGTTTTCCGGCTATGCAGAGCCTCATGCGCGGCCTGCGCCTCTTCCAGTTTGAAGCGCTGGTTGATCGTAATTTTAACGGCGCCGGATGCGATCACGCTGAACAGGTCATCCGCTGTTTCCTGCAACTCCTGCGCCGTGCGTGTGTATGCCATAAGCGACGGGCGCGTAAAATAAAGCGAGCCTTTCGCATTTAAAATTCCAGGCTCGAATGGCGGCACAGGGCCGGACGCATTGCCGAAGCTGACCATCAGCCCGCGCACGCTCAAACAGTTGAGTGAAGCTTCAAACGTATCCTTGCCGATCGAGTCATATACGACTGGCACACCTTCGCCGTTTGTTATTTCGCGCACGCGCGTCACCCAGTCTTCATTTCGTGTGTTGAGCACATGATGGTAGCCGTTCTGTTTGGCGAGTTTGATTTTTTTATCGGAACCGACCGTGCCGATGACATTCGCGCCAAGATGTTTCGCCCATTGCCCTGCGATTAAACCGACACCGCCTGCCGCCGCGTGAAAAAGAATTGTCTGCCCGCGTTGAACGGCAAAAGTCCGCTTCAGCAGGTATTGCACTGTCATGCCTTTCAGGAGCGATGCAGCCGCCGTTTCGTCGCTGATCGCATCAGGCAGTTTGACGACACGGTCGGCCGGCACATTATTGGCTTCCGCATAGGCGCCAATCGGGCCGGAGCAATAGGCAACGCGGTCGCCCGTTTTCAGATGCGTGACATTTTCACCCGCAACTTCGACAACGCCCGCCGCTTCAAGGCCGACACCGGATGGAAGCGTTACAGGATAAAGCCCTGAACGGTGATAGGTGTCGATGAAATTAACACCTATCGCTGTGTGCCGCACGCGCACTTCGTTTGGTTGCGTTGCAGGCAGAACGATATCTTTAAATGCCAGAACGTCCGGAGCGCCGGTTTGTGAAAAGCGGATGGCTTTCATGATCTCAGTTCGCGAAACGGAAATGCATCACGTCGCCGTCGTGCACGACATAGTCTTTTCCCTCGAGGCGCATCTTGCCTGCATCGCGCGCGCCAGCTTCGCCCTTCAGTGAAACGAAGTCGTTATAGGCAATCGTTTCGGAGCGGATGAAACCTTTTTCGAAATCGGTATGAATGACACCCGCGGCCTGCGGCGCTTTCGTGCCGGTCGTCACTGTCCACGCGCGCGCTTCTTTCGGGCCGACCGTGAAATAGGTAATCAGGCCAAGTAATTTGTAACCGGCGCGGATAACGCGGTTCAGGCCAGCCTCGATCAGACCAATCGCCTCGAGATAAGACTTTTGTTCGGCAGCATCGAGCACGGCAATTTCGGATTCGATTTTCGCCGAGACGACAACGGCCTGCGCGTTTTCTGTTTTCGCCAGCGCGATCACCTTGTCTGAAAATGCATTACCCTTGTCGGCGGATGCTTCCTCGACATTGCAGACATAAAGCACGGGCTTGGCCGTCATCAGGCCGAGACCCTGAAACATTTTTTCTTGTTCAGATAAACGCTCCGCGATGCGCGCCGGTTTTCCGTCGCGCAAAACTTTCAGCGCGCTTTGCATCAGCTCAAGCTGTTCTTTCGCTTC
Source organism: Pseudomonadota bacterium (assembly GCA_040385045.1). Classification (GTDB taxonomy): domain Bacteria; phylum Pseudomonadota; class Alphaproteobacteria; order Rhizobiales; family UBA4765; genus JAZKID01. Next base: position 14,088 of record JAZKID010000097.1, read on the forward strand.
CTTGTCCTGCCCGCCCTTGGCTTTCTTTTCCAGCGCAGGCATGCGTTTCTCTAAACTGTCGAGATCGGCGAGCATCAGTTCGGTGTTGATCGTTTCAATATCGGAGAGCGGATCGACGCGGCCTTCGACATGCGTGACGTCGCCGTCTTCGAAACAGCGCACCACATGCGCGATGGCGTCGACTTCGCGGATGTTGGCAAGAAACTGGTTGCCTAACCCCTCGCCGCTCGCCGCACCTTTCACGAGACCGGCGATATCGACAAATGTCAGGCGCGTCGGGATAATTTGCGCGCTGTTTGCGATCGAAGCCAGCGCGTCGAGACGCTCATCCGGCACGGCGACATCGCCGACATTTGGCTCGATCGTGCAGAACGGGTA
>JAZKID010000098.1:0-2754 GCA_040385045.1 Pseudomonadota bacterium
GTTTCATATGACTACCATTGAACAGCAGCCTTCATTAGTCGATGTTCCAATTCCTTGGTTGTTTGCGCGCGGCCATGCAAAAAAATTGCGAAAAGCCCTGCTGGAAAAGAGCGATCAGCTAGATCGCATAATGGGTATGAGCCAGCAATTAGTGGCAGAAGTCAAAACCCTGCGTGCTCAACAAAAAATAGCCTTCCAGCAGTTAGAAGAACTCGGCGCTTTGTCCGTGACGCAACTGGAAATTAGGCGTCATACGCTCGAAAACGAGATCGCTCGCCGTTTAAATGAATTTGAGCTTGAAAAAGCGGACGCTGCAGAAGCACTGGATGATTTAAAACGTAAAGTAAAAGAAGCTCATCATTCGTTAGTTTCAACCGATGACTTGGCGCTTTTGCAAGATGTTGGCGTCTATCAATATCGTCATCCGTTAAGCGATGCTGTTGCATATCAAAGCGTTCTTGAAAAAATCGAAAATCAAATCAAGCAAATGGTCAAGAAAGACGGTGGCGCTGTTCTCGCTACAACGAGTTGGCAGGTAAACGGCTCGGAAAAAGAAGGACGAGCGATGGTACGCGATTTTTCCAAGCTGATGTTGCGAGCGTTTAATGCGGAAGCGGATAACGCAGCCCGCAGCTTGAAGCCGTACAAGCTCGACAACGCGATTGACCGACTAAACAAAGTGGCGGAAACAATTGCCCGACTTGGACAAACTATGCACATCCGGATTTCGCCAGCATATCTGAAATTGCGACTGCAAGAGCTGGAAATCACCGCGGACTTTTTGCAAAAACAAGCCGAAGAAAAAGAGCAAGAACGCGCTGACCGCGCCAGATTGCGCGAAGAGAGAAAAGCTCAGCAAGAGATAGAAAACGAAAGAGAGCGTTTGGAAAAAGAACGGCAGCACTACTCCAACGCACTCGAGGCTCTCATCGAAAAGGGTGACGACGAGGCCGCTGCCCGCATCCGCGATTACTTGGCTGGAATAGAAGATTCCCAGCGCAAAGTCGAAGAACGGGCCGCCAACACCCGTGCAGGGTATGTCTACGTTATCTCGAATGTCGGCTCCTTCGGCGACAGAATTGTTAAGATCGGTATGACGCGGCGCCTTGATCCCAGTGATCGGATTCGTGAACTTAGCGACGCTTCGGTACCCTTCAATTTCGATGTCCACGCACTTTTTTTCTCGAATGACGCAGTTGGGATCGAAACCGAGATGCACAACCGCTTCGATTCAGCTCGCGTGAACAGCGTAAATCGACGTCGTGAGTTCTTTCGAGCAAGCCCGGTTGAGGTCAAAAAGCATCTTGCTGGACTTACGGGCGAACTCCTTGAATTTCAGGAAATGCCGGAAGCCTTGGAGTATCGCCAATGTTTGAGCTTTCAAGCTGCCCAGTAAAACTTCCAGCAAACCTTCTTGACCTTGAATTAATATAGGAATATATTCTTGAGATAGTCCTTCCTTCCACGCTCATGACGCGGAGGGATCAACCCGCAGCCGCCACCCATCACGCGGGGGCAGCTGGTGGAGCGCCGGGAGGCGCAGCGTCCGCGCGGTGGGCGTCGCAACCCCGCCGATGCACGACGCGCGCGCCTCGCGAGACGGACTCGCACTCCGTTCTCGTGACGGCACGCGGACGAACCTCTCGCCAAGGTTCGTCATGAGGGGTCTCGCAAACCCCTGGCGCCTCCCGGCGCTCCATTGTTCGCTTCAAGCGAAATGGAAAATGGGGGTCGGGCAGTCCGCGCCTCATGCAAGCGGATGCACCAGTCCGCGTAGTATTTGCAACTCATTTGCATTCGCAATACTGTTCGACGGATTGAGCATGCCGGCAAACGGCTGGCGCTGCGCAGCCTCATTGGAAATCGCAACAGAACACGTCGGGGAAAATCATATGCGCCAGACATCACGAGCATTCGCATTCGGCCTGGCGTTTTGGCTCGCTGCGTTCGCCACAGCAGCGCTTGCCGCGGGCGATCTGTCGAAGCAGACTCCGATCGAGGTCACGGTTGATCTCGGCTCACCCGGCAAACACGAATTCACGCCGAACAAGCTGCGCTTCGAGACCGGAAAACTTTACAAGCTGGTGCTGCGCAATGCGAGCAACGATCCGCACTACTTCACCTCGCATGGCTTCTCGCAAATGATCTGGACGCGCAAGGTGCAGGTCACGCAGAACCGCGACGGCAAGACGATCACGCTTGCGGAATTCAAAGGTGCGATCCGCGAGGTCGAGGTTTATCCGGGACAATCCGCCGAATGGTGGTTCGTGCCGGTCGCGGCGGGCCGCGTCACCGATCTGCGTTGCGGCATCACTGCGAGCGACGGACGAAGCCATGCCGATCACGGCATGACGGGCGAAATCGTCATTGAATAATTCCAACCGAAACGAACACATTGAGGGTAACGCACAACCTGCACTTGTCTCCGATGCGCCGCACGCATAACGTGCGCACGTCCTATTCAATCATCGGAGACAATGATGGCAGCGTCCTACAAGTTTGAAATCTACAAAGACAAATCCGGCGAATTCCGTTTCCGCTTCCGCGCGCCGAACGGCGAGAAGATGTTCGCTTCGGAAGGCTATTCCAGCAAGGCATCCGCCAAGAGCACCATCAAGTCGGTCATCAAGAATGTCGGCAAGGCCGAGATCGATGACGTCTCGAAGGCCGTGAAGGCCGCGCCTAAGCCGAAGAAGGCGAAAAAGGCGAAGTCCAAAAAGAAGAAGTGATGTCTGCGGCCCGGCCGCAAAAGCA
>JAZKID010000099.1:0-11168 GCA_040385045.1 Pseudomonadota bacterium
GGCGGCGTGCCGCTGCTGGCCGACATGCTGATGCAAAGTTTTTCCGTCTGGCCAAGCACGACGCTGATGGTCGATATTAACAAGGCCGCTTTGCTCGGTATCGGCTCGATCGCCGGGCAAGCCCTGATGCTGTCGATGGTTCTTGCCGGACCGATGCTGATCTCGCTTGCTTTCGCCGACCTGACAATCATTTTCGCGACACGCAGCGGGCGGTCTTTCCCGATCTACGATCTCATCAACACGTTTCACAACCTGATTTATATTTTCATCCTGCCGATTTTCGCTTTTCTGTTTGCGGAACATTTTCCGCCGGTACTGCGCAGAATGTTTACCGATATCAGCAATATTTTACCGTCGATTGTAAGGTAAGGCGATGGCAGGAAAAGACGACGGCGAGGAACGGAATTTACCCCCCACGGCGCGGCGGCTGCAACGGCTTCGTCAGGACGGGCAGGTGCCGCGCAGCGCCGATTTTGAAAAAACCACCGGCCTGACCGTCGCGCTGATCTATCTTATCTTTACGTGGCGGGACACGATCGACCGCTTCAAGGCGTCTTTCATGGTTTCCGATGCCAGCATGCCCGGCGGCTTTATGGAAGAAGTCAGCATTGCCGCGAAAGCGCAGCTGCAACTTCTCGGCGACCTGATCATTCCGGTCGTCGCGATTGTCTGCGGTGCTCATATCCTTGCCATCATTCTCGATGCGAAAGGCATTCCGCTTAACTTCAAGGCCATCACACCGAATTTCGGCAAGCTCAACCCTGTGCAGGGTGCGAAAGAACTGTTCGCGCTGCGCAATTTCTTCGAGCTGCTCAAGGGCCTTGCCTCGATGATCGTCATCATCACGGTGAATGTTTTTATTTTCAAATGGTACCTGAACGACCTGATGTGGTCGCCGAGCTGCGGAAAAGAATGCGTGATGAACGTGATGGTCTGGCTTTACGGCATCAGCATCGCCGCCAGCCTGCTGCTGCTGATTATCGTTGCGCTGATCGACATGCCGCTGTCACGCATCCTGTTCAACCGCGACAATAAAATGACCTTAAGCGAACTGAAGCGCGAGCAAAAGGAAGATTCGGGTGCGCCGGAAATCCGCCAGGCCCGCCGCGCGCTGGCGCAGGAAATTGCCCAGACCGCCGGTTACACCGGTCTTTCGAAAGCCAATATCGTCATTGCGTTCGGCGACCGCGCGGTTGCGCTGGTATTCAAGCAGAATGAAACAGCGGCGCCGATCATCGCCGCGCGCACTTTCGACAAGGCCAGCGATTTCATCAGGGAAGCTGCTATGAGAAAACTGCCGATTGTCGAAGAACCGGAGCTGTTGCTGAAGCTGATGGAAGGTGCGCCGGGAAGTTATATTCCGGCGCCGACATTCAACGAAGTGGCCCGCATTCTCATTCAAACCGGCGTCGTGAAAATGTAACGACATAGTCGTCATTTTCAATTTTGCCGTTCTGCTTTAATCTAAACCAAGATCGCTTGGGCCCATCGCACGCAATGGCCTGACCTGCACATCGTTGCCGATTTCCTGGAAAGAGATCACCGGCACCTGCACGCCGTTTCGCACCAGCATCATGCGCGCCATCGGGCGGATTGGCGCCGAGGTGAGCAGCACCGGACGCATGCCGGAGTTCATCGCTTCCTGATTCACCTGCTGGATGCTGCGCGCAAAAGTGAGGCCGGACAACTGCTCGCCTGTTTTTTGCGCAGCAAGGTCGGCCGGCGATTTCGTGACAATATCGTGGATGATGCTTTCGGCCGCCGGTTCGATCAGGATCGCGTCAATCTCGCCGTCGCGGTTCGCATAACGCCAGATGATCTGCCGTGCGAGTGCGCGGCGCACCAGCTCGACCGTATCGGTCGCATCGAGATCCATCGCCGAGGCCTGCAAAAGCGATTCAAGCATCACCCGCGGCTGCGCCAGCGGCACGTTTTCATCGAGCAGGCGGCGGCCGATCTCGACAAGCTTGAGCATCGGCACATTCGATTTGATTTCGCCGACGAGACGGCCATAACGGGCCTCAAGCCCGTCAAGCCAGATCGAGGCCTCGCTGATGCCGTAAGCACGGCCGGCATAACGGCGGTGAATGGCATCCGCTTCCTGCATGACACGGTTCAGCGCATCCATGCTCGGCAGATTGGCATCCTGCACGGCCTCTTGCTGTGCAGGCGTCAATTCAACGAGACTGCCGATCTGTGTGTTCGTGACGTAGTTTTGTGTCAGGCCAAGACGGCCTGCATCGTCGGGCGACAAAGTTGCGTAAGATTTTTCGGCATCATACTGGCCACGAAAAACGGGCACATCCTCGACGAGGATCTGATAGCTGCCGGGGTTGAGCTGCGGCTGTTTGCGATAGGTGAAATCGGAAACATTCAGGCCGAGTTCAAGCTGCGTGCGATGCGTCAGCTGGCGCATGTTACGCGTCATGCCTTTTTCCTGCCACTCGCTCCACAGGTCGGGATGCAATGCGATAACAAAAATATCGCCAAGCTCGCCTTCGGGCAGATCAGGCTGGCGGACAGGACGCTGATTACCGTCCTCATCGAGACCGCCGCCCTCGCCTTCCTCGTTGTTGTCCGCTTCCATCTGCTCGCGCAGTGCATCTTCGGCATCCGTCTGCCGTTGAACCTTGTCGCTTTCCTCGATCGCACGGCGGCGCGTGACGAGATAGGCCATGCCCGCGATCATCAGGGCGAGCGCGAAGAAAATGAAATGCGGGAAACCGGGCAGCAGGCCGACGACGGCAAGCACAACCGCAGCCACATACAGTGCGCGCGTTTCGGCTGAAAGTTCGCGCGCGATGTCGCCGCCAAGATGGCGCGAGTCTTCCGACGTGACGCGTGTCGCAACGATACCTGCGGCAATGGCGATAAACATCGCCGGGATCTGCGAGACGAGGCCTTCACCGATGGTGAGAATGCTGAACGTATGAATGGCTTGCGTGAAGCTCATTCCCTTGCTGACCATACCGACGACGAGACCGCCGATCAGGTTGACGAAAATCACAATGAAATTGGCGATCGCATCGCCTTTGACGAAGCGTAATGAGCCGTCCATCGCACCGAAGAACGAGCTTTCTTTTTCAAGACGCGAGCGGCGCGCTCTCGCCTCTTCTTTCGTGATATCGCCGTTGCGAAGATCACTGTCGATACTCATCTGCTTGCCGGGCAACGCATCGAGCGTGAAACGCGCACCGACTTCCGCGATACGTTCCGCGCCCTTCACGACAACGATGAACTGCACGATGGCGATGATGAAGAACACGACAAGGCCGATCATCACATTGCCACCGACGACGAAATTGCCGAAGGTTTTAATCACATCACCGCCGGTCCCCGTCGTCAAAATCAGACGCGCAGCAGCAACCGTGATCGACAGGCGGAAGATGGTGGTGAAAAGAATGAGTGCCGGAAAAGTCGATAGATCGGCCGGGCCTTTAAGATAGGTGGATGTGACCAGCACGATCAGCGTCATCATGATGTTCAGCGCGATCAGCACGTCGACAACCGCTGCCGGCATCGGGATGATGAACATCAAAATGAAGATGAACATGAAGACGACAAGGACAAGATCCTGCCGTCCGGCGAAATATTTTGTCAGAAAGGTGGTGACAATGTTCATCCGCGCTCTATTCGACAAGATTGAGCGTTTCGCGCAAACCATCGCGAACGACAATCACCTGCGTGCTATCGATCTGTTCGACAGTCCAGCCATTTGGCATCAGGTCACCCACACGAAACCGCTCGCCGTCGCGCAGCACGATATAGCGCGATGGTGAAAGCGAAACGCCGGTGATGGATTCAACCAGCGTGGTTGAATCCGGTCTTACGGAAGAGCGGATATCGACGCGCGTGCGCGCCGCGACCAAGCGGATGATCTCGCTCATGCGCGGCTCGGCCACCATGCTGATCGCACCCGTGACCATCACCTGCGTGCCGTCCACGGTTGCATTCACCTGGTGCGCGATATCGGAAGCCTTGAACAGGCGGTTCAATTCATCCGCCGTTTCCTGCGCCGTCGTCAGACGTGTGGCAGGTAAGGAAGCATTTTCGAACGGGCGCACCGGCGCGCTGTAAACATAATCGTTCGGGCTCGGCCCGCTGTTGCCGGTCGAAAACCACGCCGTTACGCCGAGCACAAACGCAACAAGCAGCAACGCCATCGGCGTTGTGAAGGAAGCCGGCGCCTTGACGTTACGCAGCATCTGGCCGGCGCGCTGGAAATTATTGACACGCGGGATAAACGTAATTGTCGCCGGGCCGACCTGCAGCTTTGTTTCCGCCATCAGCGTCACGCGCTGTTGCGGGTTGAAGGGCTGGCCGTTCAAGGAAATACCGCGCGACATGGAGACGAGCTCATGCGGCTCACCGCCCGTGCGCACGTGCAGCAGGGCAATTTCATCGGCAGGCGCTTCGGGGATGATCAGGTCGCACTCTGGCGAAGCACCGAGCGTGTAATTTCCGGGCGTCAAAGGCTTGGTGGAAGCCGGAAAACCCTTCACGTCCACGCGGACGCGCACGAGCGCAGCGGAATCACCGGTGTCTGAACCGGTCTCCCCCCGCGCCATATTTGTCAAATATGACAATGGCTTATCTAATGTGGCCATAGCCTCGCAACGCTTTTAAATCAACTAATGAAATCTAAACAACCATGCTTAATATAGGGTGAAGATGGGGGAATTTGAGGGGAGCGATGGTAGCGAGGGACGGATTCGAACCGCCGACACAAGGATTATGATTCCTCTGCTCTAACCAACTGAGCTACCCCGCCAACGCGATGGACATGAAATAGGGTGCAGGGTTTGTTCGTGTCAAGCATCAAGCGCTTTTTGCAGCATAATCACCTTGAAATACCCATTGAAGCGAAGCGGATCAAGCACAATACCGCCTTTTTGCGCGACCCAGCGCGCCACGCGCGAGATTTTGAAATCGACGCTCCAGCCGATACGCGCGGCAAGCGGCGCAAAAAACCTTTCGATTTTTGCCTGCAGTCCATTCTCGGCACCGAAGCGGTTGGCGATGACGATGCGTCCGCCCGGTTTCAAAACGCGGAAGGCTTCATCAAGCGCGGCTTCCGGATCATGCACGATGGCAATGACGAAAGGAAACAGCACCACATCGAAACTCTCGTCGGGAAATGCAAGGCGCGTCGCATCCATCACGCACAAACCGGCGACATCATTTTTCTGATCGTCGGCAATTTTTCTGGCGGCGACTTTCAGCATCGCGTTTGAGAGATCGACACCGTAAATTGTCGAACTTTTATCGAAGTACCGTAGCATGAGGCCGGTGCCGAAACCGACTTCGAGAATTTTCGATCCTGCTTCTTTCGCAAGCCTTGCCGAGGTTTTCTGTGCGCGCGAAAAAAAGCCGATATAGACCGGATCATAAACACGTGACCAGAGTCGATAAATCGCGCGCTGGTCGTTCATGTCCGCGGCGGGATGCGTCATGATGCGAGAGCGGACGCCTTGTTGGTGTTCGCAGATGCAACAGCAGAAAACGGCGCCTGTTTTTCCTTGACGATAAAACCGCCGCCGAGCACGCGCGCACTCTGTTCAAGGCTGTCGTAAAGCACGCAGGCCTGCCCCGGCGCGACACCTTCTTCACCTTCAATGAGTTCTATTCTAATTCCGTCGTCTTCTTTGAAAACACGCGCGGGGCACGGCGGACGCGTCGAGCGTACACGCGCGAAGACTTCGACACCATGCGCCAGATCCTGCGCGCCGCCGATCCAGTTGAAATCGCGCAGGCGGATAGTGCGCGTCAGCAAAGCCTCGCGCGGACCAACGATGACGCGGTTGGTTGAAGCATCGAGCGAGAGAACATAGAGCGGCGCTTCGGATGCAATTTTCAAACCCTTGCGCTGGCCGACGGTGAAATGAATGATGCCGTCATGCTCGCCCAGAACCGTTCCGTCGACATGGCGGATTTCGCCGCGCGTTGCTGCCCCGGGTTTCAGCTTTTCGATCATTTGCGCATAACGGCCCGACGGCACGAAACAGATATCCTGGCTGTCGGGTTTCGCGGCGACTTCAAGGGCGAATTTTTCGGCAAGGTCGCGCGTCTCCGCTTTGGTGAGAGAACCGAGCGGAAAGCGCAGGAAATCGAGCTGCTCCTGCGTGGTCGCGAAAAGGAAATAACTCTGGTCGCGGTCTTCATCGACAGGGCGGAACAGCGCCATATGGCCGTCGATCATCCTGCTCTGCACATAATGCCCTGTTGCGAGCACGTCGGCGCCAAGTTCCTTCGCTGTCGCCATCAGGTCGCGGAACTTGACGGTCTGGTTGCAGGAAATGCACGGCACCGGCGTTTCGCCGTTCAGATAACTTTGTGTGAACTGGTCGATGACGGAGGAGCGGAATTTTTCTTCGTAATCGAGCACGTAATGCGGAATGCCGATTTTCTCGGCAACACGGCGCGCATCGTGAATGTCCTGCCCCGCACAGCAGGCGCCTTTTTTCGCTGCTGCCGCGCCATGGTTGTAAAGCTGAAGCGTCATGCCGATGACGTTATAGCCATACGCCTGCAGCACGGCCGCCGCGACAGAACTGTCGACGCCGCCCGACATCGCCACGACGACGCGCGTTTCGGACGGGGGTTTGGCAAAACCGAGGCTGTTCAAAGGGATATTCATCACGCCTTCCTCTCATGCGACGCGGCGTCGGGCAAGAGAGATGCGAGATGGGCAAGACTTGCCGTAAGGCCTTTTCGGGATGTCCAAAATGCAAAAAATGTCTGGTTAATAAGATATAACATATTGATTTTATTCATTAAAATTTTTGGCACGTCTCCTGCATCTTTAAATGCACAAGTAAAGGATATCAAACCCGTGCCGCGTCCTGACCTGATCGCCAATATTATTGCCCCTGCCCCGAAGGCTGCGAAACCCGCACGCCTGCAAAAGGGGCTGATGGACATTCAGGCCGGCAAAACCGGTTACGTGCCGCAGATTCATGAAAACCCGCAGGGCAAGGTTCATAAGCAGCCAGCGCCGCATGCCGACCGGCCGCAACGCGCCGAAGCTGATCATACCGCTGCCGATCCGCAGCAGATCGAAACGCAGGATGTGAAAAGCAGTGGCAATGAAGCGAAAGCGGATTGCAAATCTGCCAAAAACGAGCACGGCAGCAAAGATGCGGCTTCAACCGACAAAGCCGACACAACAAAAGACACACACGACGACGCCGCAACACAGACGACCTTAAGTCTGGTTGCCGCACAGGAAACAGCTGTCCTACCATCGGGCGATACTCTTGCCGTCGCGGCCACAGACGGCACGGATGCTTTATTGAATTCAGCTCTGCCTGATCAGGCAGCACCCGCACAGACCCCAGCTTCACCTTTGAATATCGTGCTGTCCGCACAGGCTGCCGTTGCAGCGGCCGTGACGGCTGCTACACCCGTTGCTTCCGCCGAAACGTCAACCCAGATTTCCGCGGATACGAATATCGCAACAGACGGCGTTGAGCCTGTAAACGTAAACGGACAAGGGGCCGCTGCAAAGCCTGCGCCATTATTGCCCCAGAATATTGAGACGACAACAATACCGCAGGTAGCGGAAACAGCTTCAGCTCATGATGAAAACGCGGTTGAAGAGACTTCAACCATAACACCTGAAACAAATGCAGCAGACGAACAAGCCAAGGTTCATACGCTCCCTGAACAGGCATCTGACCAAGCCAAAGCCGTTCTTGCTGCCAAAGAAAATCACGGAACAGTAAAAACCGATCAGGGCCTGCATCTGGGCCACCAGATTTCAAAAGTTGATGCACCCACAACAACGCCGCCACAGCAGCTTGGCCTGCAGGTCGGGCAGCATCAGGCTGCACAGCAACCCGCAGCTGCGCCCGTCGTTGACGTGCAGCAGGCACAGCTGCGCGCACCAATGGCGCTGGAGCGCGTGCCGTTCGAAATTACCGCCGCCGCGCACAAGGGCGAAAAAGAATTCACGATCCGCCTCGATCCGGCCGATCTCGGCAGCATCGATGTCAGCGTTTCTGTCGACAAGCATGGAAAAGTTTCAACACATCTTGTCGTCGAACGTTCCGAAACGCTCGACCAGTTGCGCCGCGATTCACAAAACCTCGAGCGCGCACTTCAGAACAGCGGCCTCAAGACAGATTCAAACTCGCTGCAATTTTCCCTGCGCGACCAGAACGCACAAAATTTCGCGCAAAACCGGAATGATAACCAGCTGACGCGCCGCGGCGTGCTCGAGGTCGGCGTTCAGGACATGAACGGCTGGGTGCCGCCGCAATACGCTTCACTGAGCCAAGGCCGCGGCAGCGGCATCGATATGAGAATTTAAGGAGTCGCCATGACAATCGCTGAATCCAACATTGCATCAAACAAGAACTCGCTGGCCGATATCGCGAAAGCGAGCGGCGCCAAGGCGTCCGTTTCAGGCCTTGCTTCCAGTACGCTGGACGACAACTTCAACATGTTCCTCAACCTGCTGACGACGCAGCTGAAGAACCAGAACCCGCTTGAGCCGATGGACGCAGATAAGTTCACGCAGCAGCTGACGCAATATTCCGGCATCGAACAGCAGATCAAATCGAACAGCCTGCTGACCGACGTGATCGGCCAGCTTGGCGCCAATTCGATGATGTCCGTGCTGGGTTTCATGAATATGGAAGTCACCTCGGGCGGCGCAACGACGGAACTTGCCGACGGCAGTGCGAAATGGACGCTCACCAGCCCCAGCTCATCCATTCTCACCGGCCATATCACCATCCGCAACGACAAAAGCGAAGTGGTCGCCACGCAGGATTACACGCTGAACCCCGGCGAGCAGAGCTTCACCTGGAACGGCAAAGACAAGAACGGCATTGCGCTGCCCGACGGTAATTACACCATCAGCGTCGATGCCAAAGATGCGACCGGCGGCGTCGTGAGTGTGAGCACCCAGATCAAGGGTCTTGTCACCGGCATCGACTTCTCAGGAACCGCGCCCATTTTGCATGTTGGCGGCAAGGATTTGAGAATCGCCGAGATTAAGTCTGTTTCGGCGCCTACAAATCATTAAAAAGTAAAAAACGAACGATTTTTCTGGACTTTAGTCGGAATTCTTTAACCGAACCCATTTATGGTGAATGTAACTGAGTTGGTCTGAGTGTGAGAGTAAAATGACCGAGCAAATGTTACGACCCCGAGTAAAATACGTTATTGGGCCCGACGGCAGCCCGTTAACGGTCGCCGATCTTCCTCCCGCCGAAACCCGCCGTTGGGTGATCCGCCGCAAAGCTGAAGTGGTTGCAGCGATCCGTGGCGGTCTTCTGTCGATCGAAGAAGCCTGCAAACGGTATACTTTGACCGTCGAAGAAATCCTGTCCTGGCAGGCTTCCATCGACAAGCACGGCCTTGCCGGTTTGCGCACCACGCGCATCCAGCACTACCGCGCTTAAATTAAGTTTTTGTTCAGAATTAAAGCGCTCCTTATCGGGGCGCTTTTTTTATTCAGACAGCAGCATCAGCAATCGTGACATAGGCTGTTTCCTGCGAAACAGATTTGTTCCATGCGCCGTAAATCAGGCCTTCGGCTTCGGAAAAGTCGAGCGCACGGTTGGCAAAATCATCTTCGCTTTCCCAATCACCGATGAAACCTGCGGCAAGTTTTCTGGAGCTTGTACCTTTGGTGCCTGAATGCGAAGCAAGATCGGGAAAAAGCGGCTCAAGGGCAACGGCTTTTGCGTGCGACAGTTTGCCGTTTGGCAGATCGCGCTGACTGTCAAAAAACTTTGCCAGAGAAGAAATCGAAATTTCCTTGCCGTTCTGCGACAAGTCATAAAAAAACTGCTCGCCCTTGCCGATGCCAAAGAGTGGCGCATCAGGGTGCGACCTGTTCCAGGCAATAACTTCAGCGAGATCGAAATCATCATTCTTGTCTGATCCCTTCTCGCTTTTGATGGCTTTCACGGCTGCATCGAGAACATCGGAAAGACGTCCACTTCCGGCCTGCCGCGCGAAATTGCGCCACGCGCCCGGGAGCGCTTCGACTGCAGGCTCGGCAAAAACGTTTTTATCGAAGCTCAGCCTTGCACGCGCATAAATATCCTTGTTTTGCGCGTAAAAATTCTCGTTGAATTCTTGCAGGCATTTTTCGGCAGCATTTCTTTTCACTGCACTTAACGCCTGCGTGGTGCTGTCGCTGCGCGGCAGGCCAAAAAGTTTCGCGCCGAGAAGCTTGGCCCTGTTCCAGTCACCGAAAGCCGGAAGATCCAAATTTCCTAAAGTCCGATTGATTCCTGAAATGGTCATTTTATCGATCCCGGTTAGTATTTCTCCTTAACTTTCCAGCATGACAGCCCCATGACAGTGCCCCTTTGCCCGCCCGCCAATAAATTTTATTTCGCCGAAAAGCGGCGCTGTTGCTTGCTTTCCGGCCGGCGTGCCGGAAAAGGGGCAAACTTATTAACGTGGTGTTTACCATACACCCGGCAAATTTTGCCTAACTCGTTGCTTCGCATTCGCAGAAGCATTCCAAGGGATCGGGGTAAGGCGTGAACGGTTTAGCCAATTTCATACGTGCATTCGGAGCGGGGCGTCTCGCCGCGATGGGGGCCGTTGCCGCCCTGATGCTCGGCTTCTTTGCTTTCGTGATTACGCAATGGAACAGCCCGCACATGGTGACGATGTTCACCGATCTTTCGCTGCGCGATTCCGGGCAGGTCACAAAAGAACTGGAACGCGCCGGTGTCCCCTATGAACTGAAATTCGACGGCACGACGATTCAGGTGCCGAGCAATGAAGTCGCCAAGCTGCGCATGCGCCTTGCCGAACAGGGCCTGCCGAGCGGCGGCGGCGTCGGCTACGAGATCTTCGACAAATCGGAAGCGCTGGGCACGACCAGCTTCGTGCAGAACATCAATCACCTGCGCGCTATGGAAGGCGAGCTCGCCCGTTCCATCAACGAAATCGACCGCGTACAAGGCTCCCGCGTGCATCTGGTGATGCCGGAGCGGCAGCTTTTCTCGCGCGACAAACAGGAAACCACCGCGTCGATCGTTCTGAAAGTGCGCGGCGAGCTTGAGCAATCGCAAGTGAAAGCCATCCAGCATCTTGTCGCCTCCGCCGTGCCGGGCATGAAACCGGGTTCGGTTTCGATCGTCGATGAAGGCGGGCGTTTGCTTGCTTCCGGACGCAGCGATGAAGAAGCCGTTTCC
>JAZKID010000100.1:0-1300 GCA_040385045.1 Pseudomonadota bacterium
GCCAAGGCGGTCGAGCGCGCAATGCTTCCCAGCGCCGATCACATCGTCACGCTGCAGGCCTGCCGCTTTCATCGGCGCGGCATTCGCTTCAAGCAGTTTGCCGTTGGTGTCGAGCAGGCCGACATAAACGAAAAGATTGTCGAGCAGTGTGCGCAGGCGACCTTCGTTCTCGCGGATCTGCAGCGTTTTTTCGCGCAATATGATCGAAGCCGCCGAAACCGATTCCGAAACGCGGTCGAATTCTTTCACGCCTGTAATAATAGGATCGACGGTGCCGGATTGGCCGAGTTGTTGTGAAACGGCAATCAGGCTGCGCACGCCTGCGCGCAGTCGGTTGTTAACGAGCACAACAGCGATGATGGCAGCCGTGATGATAATGCCGGTGAGAAGCCCCCACACCGACAGCATGCGCCAGAGCGGTGCTTCGATTTCCTGCCGTGGAATGGAAATGCCGAGACGCCAGCCCGACAAGGACGACATCGCATAGGCATACATGACTTCCTTGTTTTCATAATTAGTGGTGACAAACGCACCGGAGGGTTTGCTTGCGCGCTCCGCAGTTTCAGCCGATCCTTCGCGGCCAATAAAACTTTCAAGGTCAACCGAGCGGACGACAACTCTTCTCTCGTGGTCAACCGTGCTCCAGATCCAGCTAGCGGGCAGGTTATTTTTTTTGAAAATTTCGAGAATTTTGCTCGGCTCGACATTCAGGCTCAAAAAATAGGTCAGCTTATCATTCTTGAAAACGGGCAGGTTGATCGCAAAGCGCCATTTTTTATCGAGATTATTGTTGGTGACGCCGGACACCCATGCACGCTTGTTCTCAACGGCCGCGGCATCTGCCGTGAACGGTATCTCCGGAATGCCTTGTCCCCACGCGACCTGCGTATTGGCAAGCTGCCTGCCATTAATGTCGCGAAGAATAACCTGGCTGCCCTCCATATTTGACAATGTGCGAGCCTGATCGAGAAAAAGCTCGTAATCACGTGTATCAAGGGATGGGGATGTCGAAAGGGCGCGCAAAACCGTCATCATGGCGTTGAATTCATGATCAAGACTGTCGGCCATGCCCTGCGCGATGCGGACCGCCTCGGCACGGAGCCGGTCGCGCTCCATGGTGACGAAAATGGCACCAAAAACCAGTGCCATCAGCAAAACAGGAAGGACCACGATACCAGCGAGCGAGGTCAGGTAGCGCCCAAGAAAATGGGACGTAGGCTTTTTTACGCTAACCGGCTGATCCATGGTCGTCCCTGAACGCATTTTATTTTTACTTTCTGCAATCCTAAGCGATCATATT
>JAZKID010000100.1:1310-1893 GCA_040385045.1 Pseudomonadota bacterium
ACGCCCCGCATCTTAAAAAAACGGCCCGCACTGCTTTCGCGGCGAGCCGTTGAGGAGGGGACGAAAGACGGTGGGTTAATGCCGTCAGCAAGAAAAACGTGATCAACCCTCAAAGGTTCCATGCTCAAATTCTTTTTTATATTTCTTTGGACGTTTTCGGGAAAATTACATTTGTAAGGGGATCATCGGTAAAGGTCAGCATCGTCAGATGCAAGAGGAACAAAGCGTTTCAAGAGCGGTTTCAGTCATAGCACGCGTGTTTGCACTGTTTGCACAGCGCGATGCATTAACAGATTTTCCACGGAAGGATTTCTTATGTTAACTCTCGCGGTGACCGCCGCCGTCGCACTCACGACATCTCTCGCCTTTGCAGAGACGCCGACCATCAAGAAGCAGACAACGCAGATGATGACGTCAACGCAATCTGCAAACTATCTGACATCGATCGACAGCAAAGCATGGCTCGGCTCAAAGGTCATCGGCATGCCGGTCTATACCTCAGCAACCGATGAGCGTATCGGCGAAGTGAACAATATCGTTATCGAACCGAATGGTCAGATTGCCGCACTTGTTGTTGGTGTCG
>JAZKID010000100.1:1903-4649 GCA_040385045.1 Pseudomonadota bacterium
GTTCGCTTTCAGGCTTTCAAAGCAACCACAAAAGATGATACAGCAAAGCTGACGCTGGATGTAACGAAGGAGCAACTGAAAGAAGTTGCCGAGGTCAAGCTGCCAGCCAGCACAACCTACTAAAATTTTAACAGAACCGGTTTTCTTCGGGCGGCTTGATGCCGCCCGTTTTTATGTGGTGGCACATTAGGGAACAAACAAATCCGCCATATGTTTTTTATCTGAAAGATAAAGGAGAACGCTATGATCAGTTGGGCTATAACATTTTTATTAATTGCGCTTGTCGCCGCGGCGCTTGGTTTCGGTGGTATTGCCGGTACGGCAATGTCGGCTGCCAAAATTCTTTTCTTCGTTGCATTGGTTGCTTTCGCAATTGCTGCTATAGTCGGCCTTTCGAGAGGCGGACGCGCACCGATCGCCTGAACGACCTGGTAAATTGAGTTAAAAGGCCGGAGCAGACATTGAAACAACGCCTTTTAATATTGCTTGCTCTCATCGCCGGTATCGCCATATGCGTGATGCTGGCGATGGGTTTTTTATGCATCGCTTTCTATTTTTATCTGGCGCCGATGATAGGCCCGATCTGGGCAGCCTTGTCCGTTGCTGCGATCTTTATCGCTCTCGCTGTTTCAATCAGCTGCGCACTGTATGTCTTTATTAAAAACGCAAAAGAAAAACTGAAAGCGGCTGTGCGCTTCGGCGCGCTCGCGGCTCTTGGCCCTGCAGCGGTCAGAACCGCAACGCGCGGTGTCGGCGGCGGGCTGGGCACGCTTGCTGCGATGGCGGCAGGCTTTTTAAAAACAAGACGCGCACGTTCAACCGGGAAATAAAAAAAGCCCGGCCGTGGTGCCGGGCTTTCTAAATCAAAAACGAAGAATTTTAAGCTGCCTTGCGGATTGCTTTTTCGCGGAAGAAAATCGCCTGGCTGATAATCGCCTTCAGCGCTTTAGTCTGGAAAGGTTTGGTGATCAGGAAAGCCGGTTCAGGTTTGGCGCCTGTCAGCAAGCGCTCCGGATAGGCGGTGATGAAAATCACCGGCACTTCGAAATGCTGGAGAATTTCATTGACGGCATCAAGGCCGGAACTGCCGTCGGCGAGCTGGATATCGGCCAGCACAAGACCGGGGCGGCGCGTCTGTGTCGCAGCCTTTACCGCTTCTGAATGCGTACGGGCGACATCTGTTACCGTATGGCCCAGCTCTTCGACGATGGACTGAAGGTCCATAGCGATGATCGGTTCATCCTCAATGATCAGAATCTCGGTCGCGACCTGCTCGGCAATCTCGCGGCCGGCCTTGTCGAGAAGTTTTGAGAATTCTTCCGGCGTAACGTCCATGACCTGTGTCGCTTCTTCAGTCGAGAAGCCTTCGATGGAGGTGAGCAGGAAAGCCTGACGCGAACGCGGTGTCAGCGAAGACAGGGCTGTCAGATTATCGCCCGGAGGCGGCTCAACGTTGTTATTGATCGGCGCCATATCCCAGATTTTGAGGAAATATTGATAGACGGCAACGCGGTCCTCAAGGTCTTTACGCAGTGAGGTCGGATCGGCGACCAAGGCTTCCAGCATGGCCAGAACATAGGCATCGCCACTTTGCTGCGAGCCGCTCAGGGCCCGAGCGAAACGTCTTAAGTAGGGAAGATGGGTGCCAATCCTGTCTTTCATATTCATACTCTATCCTTTAAATGAGACGCAATTTATTTGCGCAGTTCGGGCAAGCCCTCGTGCGCGTATTTGCGCAATTCAGGCTAGCCCTCATGCGCAGATTTCAACGAAGCCTAGTCTTTTGGCCATTTATGCGCAAGGACTATCGGCCCGTTCAAGCACATGGGCTATCAATTCATGCTTAAGAAAAAAGTTCACTTGCCATGGAACTTTTTATGGTTGTAAGAATTGATTAGGCAGTGAGTACCTGTTTTTTTCAATGGGTCACATACGTAAAAGTCTTTTAGAATTGAAAATCTAGATGTCAGACCAAAAGCGCGAAAGATCGGAAGCTGTGCAGCAGGAAGTGCAAGAGCACATAGGTAGAAAACTGCGTGAGATGTATAACTACGTCGCTGAGCAGCCGATCCCTGACCGTTTCGTCAATCTTCTCGATCAACTTGAATCAAGCGAAGATCCCGTAAAAGGGACTTGAGGGGCAAAATGGCGGTAACCGCAACTTTCCGTACGTCCATGACGTCGGAAATCCCGGCTTTGAGGGCCTTCGCGCTTTCATTGTGCGGGCGGCCGGATATGGCCGACGACCTTGTACAGGAAGCCCTGATGAAGGCGTGGGCCGCCAGCACGAGCTTCACCGAAGGCACAAATATGCGTGCCTGGCTGTTTACGATCCTGCGCAATCACTTTTTCACCGAGCGCCGCAAGCGCAAGCGCGAAGTGCAGGATTCTGAAGGCAAATATGCAGCGACGCTGGCCACCTATGGCAACCAGCTGGCGCATCTCGATTTTACCGATTTTCAAACGGCGCTTGAAAAACTTTCCGACGACCAGCGCGAAGTTCTCGTGCTGATCGGCGCGTCCGGTTTTTCTTATGAAGAGGCGGCAGAGATCTGCAATGTTGCCGTCGGCACTATCAAAAGCCGCCTGAACCGCGCGCGCATCAAACTTTCCGAACTGCTTGGCATAAAGTCCGCAAACGATATCGGCCCCGATCCGAACGATCAGGCCGCTCTTGGGGGTCCCGCGCGACGGATTGGCCAAGGCGGTTTTTCTTAAAACCTTGCGGTTGACCAGTGTTTCGTCG
>JAZKID010000100.1:4659-8608 GCA_040385045.1 Pseudomonadota bacterium
ATTTTCCTTTTGATGATTGCTGTCTCGATTCCGACGGCGGCTCTTGTTGTCACACTCGCCTACCGTACGTACCTCTCTGCGCAACGCAGTGAACTTGCAGCCTATCGTAATACGGCAGACATGCTGGCCCTGCGTGTCGAAGAAAGCCTCTCCGGCGGAAAAAGTCTCGTATCGGCTCTGGCGCACACGGTGGAGTGGGACAAGATGCCGCGCGCAGCCTGCAATCAGCGGCTTTCCAATATCTTGCAGAAGAATGCCGGCATCGGCGCAATTTTCGTTTTCTCAGGTGAGCGCCCGTTCTGCGGTGCATCGGCCGTTCCTGAACTGAAGCTTGAAGAGCTTGATGTCATGGCGGCGCTGTACGGCATTTCGCAGCAGAAAATTACCGCGGGATTTTACGCGCCGGCAGATAACCGCGCCTATGTCTGGCTGGCGCAGCAGACGCCTGCGCAAAATACCAATTTCAATATTTTCGTTATTCTCGACGACGATTATATCGAAACGACCCTGCGCAATAATGAGGGCGGAGCGGGGCGTTTTTCTACCGTGGTTACTGAAAACAACAAGCTGATTTCGGTGAGCTCTTCTCAGGCCCGCAAGATTCATGAACAGGTCGTGCTAGATACCGACTGGCGCTCCGACCGTAAGGTCAGCAAGACGATTGCGGGCGACGATTTCGTCTATGCCTATACGCCTCTCTCGACGGTTGAAGCCTATGTCATCGTCGCGCAGCCGGAACGGCTGGTTTTCGCGGCTTCGAAAAGCCAGTTTTACATTGCCATCTTCATGTCGGTGCTGTTGTTCATTGCACCGCTGATTGCGATCTGGTGGGGCATCGACCGGCTGGTTGTGCGCTGGCTTGCGCATTACAGCGCCGTTACATCCGCCTATGCCAATGGTGACCGTCTTGCACGGATGAGCGATCCTTCAACCAACATGCCACTTGAAATCATGCAGGTGGCGAATTCGTTCAACGTGATGGCGGACAGGATGGAAGCGCGCACATCCGAGCTCGAGGAAGAAATTTCCCGCAAGCAGACATATGTCCGCGAACTTCATCACCGCGTTAAAAACATTCTGCAGATGATCGCATCGATGCTGGCCATGGAAGCGCGCGAAACGGGCGACGATCAGAGTGACGGCATTCATCGCTCATCACGCCGCATTGCCGCGCTGGGCGCAACTTATGCCATTTTCTATGGCTATTCCGAGCGCGGAAAAGCGCCGCTCGCAACTGTGCTCAATGAAGCTATTTCACGGCTTGGCCTCGGCGCGCCGGTGAAGGCGGTCAATTACGAAGCAGCAGGCGATTTCGATCTCAGTGTCGATCTCGACATGTCGATTGCCATTGCCATGTTGCTTGCTGAACTCATTTCCGCATTCCTCGAAGAAAACACACTTGGCAGCGTGACAGTGAAGGCTTTCGTCGGCCGCATGCTGGAGGTGGATATCGAAGCGCCGAAGCCGCCGAATATTTCATCGCTCGGCGAACGTTTCATCAAGGCTTATTCACGCCAGCTGGAAACGACCATTGAAGATGACGGCAACCGCATGGCCGTGCGGTTGAAACTCGCCGCCTGATTTTACGGAACTTCCTCCATGCCGGTACGTTTTTATAACGTTTCCGCTCATGCAAGGGAGACTGTCATGCCGCGCGGTGATAAATCGAGCTATACAGATAAGCAAAAACGCAAAGCCGAACATATCGAAGAAGGGTATGAAAAACGCGGCGTCTCGAAAGATGAGTCCGAGCGACGTGCCTGGGCTACAGTCAATAAAGAAAGTGGCGGCGGCAAGAAAAGCGGCTCAGGGCGCGGCAAATCGGCAAACCGCAGCGCGCCTGCGCGCTCTGCTTCTGCGCAAAAAACAGCACGAACACGCCAGCGCAACAGGTCGCACAAGGCGGCATAGACTTTAAACTGAAGGAGATCTCCATGAAAAAACTCATTATTCTTGTTGCGGCTGTTTTGACACTGGGTTTGGCTGCGCCCGCGAAAGCACAATTTTACGGAAATGGTTTCGGTGTCGGAATTGGTCTTGGCGGCTGGGGTACGCCGTATGGAATTCCCTACGGCGGCTACGGCTATGGCAACCCATATCGTTACGGGTATGGTTACGGATACGGGCCGCGCTACGGATATGGCTGGCGTGGACCGCGCCACGTTTATCGCGACTGCTACCGCATCGTGAACAGGCGTATTGTCCGCCACGGCCGTGTTTATTATCGCCGCGTCTGCGTACGCTAGCCGTTCTTTTTCAGAAAGTCTTTGTAAGCTGTCGCAAGACCGTCATCGAGTTTTACCGAGGCGCGCCAGCCAAGCCTGTCGAGTTTTGAGACATCGACAAGCTTGCGCGGCGTGCCGTCTGGTTTGGTCTTGTCAAAAACAATCCTGCCGTCATAGCCGACAGTGCGCGCAATTTTCTGTGCGAGTTCCGCAATTGTGATGTCTTCGCCGACACCGATATTGACGATCGATAGATCTGAATAAGTTTTCATCAGGAAGACGCAAGCGTCGGCCAGATCATCGACGAACAGGAATTCGCGGCGCGGCGTACCGCTGCCCCAGACAATTACGTCTGCGTCATTATTCTGTTTCGCTTCATGGAAACGGCGGATCAATGCGGCGACGACATGGCTATGCTCGGGGTGATAATTGTCACCGCTGCCATAAAGATTGGTCGGCATTACGGAAATAAAATCGTCGCCGTATTGCATGCGATAACTCTCGGCCAGCTTGACGCCGGCGATTTTCGCAATCGCGTAAGGCTCATTGGTCTTTTCCAGCGGGCCTGTGAGAAGCGCCGTTTCGTTCATCGGCTGCGGTGCCTCACGCGGGTAAATGCACGTCGAGGCAAGAAACATCAGCTTTTCGGTTTTCGTTTCATGCGCGGCATGAATGATGTTCGCCGCAATCATCAGGTTATCGTATATAAAATCGGCGCGCAGCGTGTCGTTGGCGAGAATGCCGCCGACTTTCGCGGCGCTGAGGAAAACGGCCTGCGGCCGGTTTTTCTGCATCCATGCATTCACCGCAACCTGATCGCGCAGGTCGACGTCACGGTGTGGCACCGTCAAGATATCGCAATTTTCGGATTGCAACCTGCGTACCAGCGCGCTGCCGACCATGCCGGTATGGCCGGCGACATAAACACGTTTGCCGTGCAACGAATATACTTCAGTCACGCGCGCTATCCTGTTTAGCCTGCGCGAGATCTGACAGCATCATTTCTTCGACAAGCTGTTCGAAGGTGGTTTCATGCTGCCAGCCGAGTTTCGTTTTGGCTTTTGTCGCATCCCCGATCAGCCGGTCGACTTCAGCCGGCCTGAAATAGCGCGGGTCGATCCGCACCACGGTCTTGCCGTTCTGGTCGACGCCGGTTTCGTCCTTGTCTTTTCCTTGCCATGAAATTTTCCGGTTCACGTGCGAGAAGGCGCGTTCGGCAAAGGTACGCACAGAATGGGCGATCCCTGTCGCCAGTACATAATCGTCCGCCTTGTCTTGCTGCAACATCAGCCACATGCCCTTGATGAAATCACGCGCATGGCCCCAGTCTCGCGTCGCATCGAGATTGCCGAGATAGAGGCAGTCTTCAAGTCCATGCTCGATACGCGCCACAGCGCGCGTGATCTTGCGCGTGACGAAAGTCTCGCCGCGGATCGGGCTTTCGTGGTTGAAGAGAATGCCGTTTGAAGCATGAATGCCATAAGCCTCGCGGTAATTGACCGCGATCCAGTAGCCATAAAGTTTTGCAACGCCATATGGGCTGCGCGGATAGAACGGCGTCGTCTCGCGCTGCGGCACTTCCTGCACGAGGCCATACAGTTCTGAAGTCGACGCCTGGTAAAAGCGCGTTTCTTTTTCGAGGCCCAGAATGCGGATCGCTTCCAGCAGGCGCAGCACGCCTACCGCGTCGGCATTCGCGGTATATTCCGGGCTTTCGAAGCTGA
>JAZKID010000100.1:8618-20172 GCA_040385045.1 Pseudomonadota bacterium
GGCTTTGCGCGGCGAGGTTATAAATCTCGTCCGGTTTGATCGACTGCACGAGGCGGATCAGGTTGGTGGCATCGGTCATGTCGCCGTAATGCAGGCGGAGCGGCGTCTCGCCATCATGCGGGTCTTCGTAGAGATGATCGATGCGCGCGGTATTGAATGATGAGGAGCGGCGCTTGATGCCATGCACCTCGTAGCCTTTTTGCAGCAGGAACTCGGCCAGATAAGCGCCGTCCTGTCCCGTGACCCCGGTAATCAGCGCGCGCTTTGCCATAAAAACTCCTTATCCGGCCGTTGCAAAATGTGCCGTGATGTTGAACACATTGGCTTATGTGTCAATATCGCGAGCAAGGCCTATGCGCCGCGTAACGGTTCTCATGTCTGTCTACCGGGCGGCAAGCACTGTTGCGGCCGCGACCGACAGTATTTTAAACCAGACTTTTGGCGATTTTGAATTTCTGATTATTGATAATGGTGCCGCGATCGACGGCACATCGGCTGTTCTCAACACCCATCTTCAATTGCGCAATGATCCGCGCATAAAGCTGATTGTCTTGCCTGAAAATAACGGGCTTGCCGCCGCCCTGAATGAAGGTCTGGCACAAGCCAGTGCGCCGCTGATTGCCCGTATGGATGCCGATGATATCGCGCTGCCGCAGCGGCTTGAAAAACAGGTCAGGATTTTCGAACAAAACCTGCGCCTTGGCGCGCTGGGCAGCGATGTGACTTTTATCGATGTGCATGGAAACATTTTCGGCCGCGGACGTTATCCTGTCGGCGCTAAAGAAAATATAGCTTATCTGAAGCGCGCGTCTTCGCTGGCGCATCCGGCCGTGATGATGCGCAGGAATGCAGTGCTCAAGGTTGGCGGTTACCGCCCCGCATTTGAAAATGCGGAAGATTACGATCTCTGGCTTCGCCTCGCCGATCACGGCTATGAAATCGACAATATTCCTGAAGTGCTGCTTTTCTATCGTTTGCATGGCGCCAACACCTCACAGACAAAGCGTCGCGAGCAGGCGTTACGGGCATGGCTGGCGCGGGCTTTTCATGTCATGCGTTCGCGCGACATGCCCGATCCTGAATTTGAAAATCATCCGCTTGATGAAAGTGCTTTGTCACTTGTTGCTGAAGACCTGAAGCAGAGTTTTGATATTGAAATGCTGGAGCTGATGTCAGCGCAGCTTTCCCTGCAGGATGAAAGCGAGTTGCATAATATCGTTGGTGAAGTGAGAAAGCTTCAGCTGCAAGGTTCGGAGCTTAAGCCTGCCGCGCGAATTCTTTTGCGTGCTGCGCTTGGATTTGCACGAAACAAAAATTATCTTCAGGCGGGAAAAGCTTTTCTGGCGGCGCTTTCTTATGATGTACCTGAAATCGCGCGCATGATGGCGGCAAAGGCTGCCGGCTTATTTCGCTAGTGTCCAGAATTTTTTGACATGCAGGTGAAGACGCGGCTTCAGCCAGAAAGACTGCAGCAGCGCAAGAAAGCCCGGTAAAATCTTACCCGAGCGCAAACACGCGGCTGCATATTCGAGCGATAAAAAAGCATTTGCGTTGCGCTTTACATTTTGATCAGTCTGCATTGCAGAAAGTTTTTGTTGAATGTAATCAGCCGCGACTTCGATCGTCGCAGGCATTGGTCGCGCGCCGATATTGATATCGGCAAGAATATCGGGCACGGTTTTGAGTGCGCCGCCTTTTGCTGCGAAGCGCAGAAACCATTTATAATCTTCAAGACGTTTGAGCGTTGTATCGAATGGTCCGACGGCGTCAAAAACAGTCTTTTTTATCAGGAGCGTCGAGCCGGGGCAGAACCAGCAGCCCGCTGCGAATGTTTCGATGTGTGAAGCTTCAATCGGAATGAGCGCTTTATCGTGTTTGCGTGTCGTGCCGCGCATCGTAAATCCGCATGTGAAGGCTGTCATATCCGATTGTTGATTGCGTGAGAAAGCCATTTGCTTTTCGAGCTTTTCGGGCTGCCACGTATCGTCTGAATCGAGAAAAGCAATCCACTCGCCCTGCGCTGCTTGAATACCGGTATTGCGCGCTGCCGCGGCGCCAAGATTTTTTTCGTGCATTAAAACGCGAATGCGCGCATCATGGCTGTCTGCGACAAAAGCTGGCGATGAACCATCATCGACGACAAGAATTTCGAAATCCTGAAAAGACTGCGCCAGAACGGATCTGATCGCGGCACTGGCGAGATCCCTGCGCTGAAAAACAGGAATGATAACCGAAACGGCAGGCATTCCGGTTTTTTCTTTTAGCGGTCGTTGGCGGCAGGTTTGCGCGCGATAACGTTCAGCGACAGGTATTCGCCAAACGGTTCATGTGCCAGCGAGGCATCGTAAAAACCTTCGCCGAGAAAATGCGGTGCATGCGGATATTCCGCAACATCGGTGAAGCCGATCTCTTTCAGCAGGTAACGCATCCAGCAGAAGTTGAAACCGGTTTTGTGATAATCGTACTGGTCGGTCTGGCCGCCATAGAGCAAGCCGATCCACGGTGTATGCGGCTCTTTCTGGAAGTGATCCCAGTTCTTCATGTAGATTTTGACGATACGGTCGATGTCCGGCACAGAAATGCGGATTTCACCGCCCGGCGCCAGCACGCGGAACCAGTTACGCAAAACCTGTTTGCATTCTTCGTGCGAGAAATGCTCCAGCACGTGGCAGGCATAAATCGCTGTCGCATAGTTATCCGGAAAGCGCGAAAGTTTTGAAACGTCGTCGGTGATGTCGACCGTATCGCGCGGTGTGATATCGACATTGCAATAGCCATCTGCGCGGCGCGGGCCGCAACCGAGATGCAGCTTGCGCGGGAAATCCGCCACCGGCCGGCTGTTCTGTCCTGACATTGTGAATTTTGCCCGCCGCGCTTTTCTTGCGACCTGCTTCAACATATTGACGGCTGTTCTCAACGGCGTGCTCCTCGAATTTTACGACTTTTGTAGCAGGGAAACGCAATCAAGCCCATCCTGCCCCCAGCCTTCTTTGCGGCCCTGAATGGCCTGTTTGACGATTTTGAGATTGTTTTCGGCGGCATAATCGCGCATCAGCGCGCCCGACATGTCGGACCGCGTGCCGACATTGTGCGCCCAGTCGCTGTCCGGCGCGGTTTCGCCGTAATTCGAATGATGCAGGAAAGCCGTGCCGCCGGACTTTAATACGCGCGCAATCTCTTTTACGTAATCGCGCACGACGAGCTTGTCGAAATGCACCATCGAATCCCAAGAATAAACAAAGCCGATTGTTTCATCCGCGATCATGCGCAGGCTGTTGCCGTCCGTGACGTGATAGAAAAATGTCGTGCCGTTTTTGTTGTCGCCAAATCTTT
This sequence comes from Pseudomonadota bacterium, assembly GCA_040385045.1. GTDB lineage: Bacteria > Pseudomonadota > Alphaproteobacteria > Rhizobiales > UBA4765 > JAZKID01. The sequence goes on from JAZKID010000100.1 coordinate 11,952, forward strand.
CACGGCACGCATCGATACAGGACGCGTTGACGTCGACAAGATGCAGAACCTTTGCGTGCTGACGCAGATATTCCGTATTTCGGCCATGCCCGCAGGCGAGATCCAGCGTCACATCCATATTGATGTCTTTGATCAGCGGATAAATAATCTGGTTCCACTGCACGGCCATATAAGGCTCGGCATCGATAAAATAACCCTTGCTCACATCATGGCTGTGACCGCATTGCGCCACCGTTTTCCATTTGACGATTTCATGGACTGCATCTTCGAGGTGCGCACGCGGATCTTGCGCATAAAGACGAAATGCATCCAAGCCCTTGCTTTCGATTTCCTTGGAAAAATGTGTGACGGCATGCGCGCCGGGTTTAAGGTCGTGATTATCGACAAGCGCCGTCGTCTCGGCGGTTAAAGTGCCTGCTGCCTTGGCATCCTGAATAAGATGCAGCCAATCCTGCACGGACGCCGGTTTTTCATTGCGTGTTTGGGATATTTTTTGTGGGCGGCCGAAGCGCGCAAGTTTTTTCAAAGCCTGATGGATCATGGCCATACTTTCCACGGCGCCTTGCCGCTGGCCCACATGTCTTCCAGCTCGCGCTTGTCGCGCAGCGTATCCATCGGCCGCCAGAAACCATGATGCTGATAGGCGGCAAGCTCGTTTGCGGCGGTCAGTTTTTCGAGCGGGTCGCGCTCCCACACCGTTTCGTCGCCCTTGATGTAATCAAAAATTTTCGGCTCCAGCACAAAGAAACCGCCATTGATCATGCCCATTTCATTGGCGGGTTTTTCCTGGAAACTGTCGACATGCCCGTTCTCGCTCAGCGACATCGCGCCGAAACGGCCTGGCGAGGGCACGGCCGTAATCGTCGCCACCTTCGCGGATTTTTTGTGAAATTCGACCACGGCGTTGATGTCGAGTGCGGCAACGCCGTCGCCATAGGTGAGGCAGAATGTTTCCTTGCCGACAAGATGCGCAACGCGTTTTAACCGTCCGCCCGTCATCGTATCGGCGCCGGTGTCGACAAGCGTGACTTTCCATTTTTCTGTCGGCTCATTGCGAAATTCGACGCTGTTCGCGGCAAGATCGACAGTGATATCGTAATTCTCCATGAAATAATTCACGAAGTAATGTTTGATCATCTGGCCCTTGTAACCGCAGCAGATGATGAAGTCGGTGTGGCCGGCCGCTTCGTAAATTTTCATGATGTGCCAGAGGATCGGCTTACCGCCGATTTCGACAAGCGGCTTCGGCCTCAGGTCTGTTTCTTCTGCAAGGCGTGTGCCGAAACCACCGGCCAGAATGACGACTTTCAACGCACGCTCCTCTTAAATACTGTCTTTCAGCGCGGCCTGCAGGCCAGCCTCAAGGTCATAGGCCGCGCGCCAGCCCAAATCAAACCCTATCTCGGCCGGATCGCCGACAACATAAGAATTTTCTTGCGGGCGGAGCGGCAGGTCGCCAAAGCCGAGGCGGGCTGTGTCGATATTGAGCAGGCGGGTAGCGGTCAGCGTGAATGCGCGCACTGTTGTCGCTTGTCCCGTACAGACGTTCACGGCGCGCCCCCCGCTGGCTTTTTTGCTGAGCAAGGCATGGCACGCTGTTATAATGGCGCTCACTGCATCGCCGACATAAAGAAAATCGCGCTGCTGCGAACCTTCCGATAGTGCAATTCGCTCAGTCGTTTTTGCATGGTGGATGAGAGTGGGCAACAGGCGGTGCGGCGCTTCGCCTGCACCATAAATATGAAAAAAGCGCAGGTGTCGCATCGGGACATTTTGAGTGACTGCTGCTTCTATTGCTTCTGCACCGCCTTGCGCTTTCGATGTGCCGTAAGAAGCCTCATCTTCAAGTCTGTCATTTTCTTTGAGAGGAGTTTCAGCAGAGGGGGTATGATATTCGGCGCTGGAGCCTGCGCCGATCATTACGGCCTTACGTAAGGCGGCAAGCGATACAAGTGTGGCTGGCAGCTTGGTGTTTATTTCATGCAAAGTTTGCAGTGCGCGGTCGGACGGATCAACACCGCTGGCTGCAAGATGAATGACAGCATCAAAGTCTTTTTCTTCCAACTTGTGCTTAAGTGCGTCTTCACTCCAGTCATCAATGTCGATGCGCTGAAAGTTTTCGTTTTGAAATGTTGTGCAACTTTGCGGGCGAAGGAGAGCGATGACACCATGCCCTTCATTCAGAAGACTTTTTACAAGATGTCTGCCGACAAATCCGCTGGCACCTGTGACAAGCGCGCGCATGATTATGCAGCGCCAAGTTGCGCGCGGTAGGATGCAATTTGCCTCAGCATAATATCACGCGCATCTTTTGGCGCTTGCATGAAATCGCGGTACCATTCGGCGGTCAGGCGCGCTGTCGCATTGAAATCGAGCGGCGGACTCCAGTTCAGCTCGCGGCGTGCTTTGGAGCTATTGATCTGCAAATCGTGCGTTTCCGGAAAAGTGCCTTCGCCTAGCTCGATCGCAGGGCTATCGCCGAAACGGCTAAGCGCTTCGATAAGCGCAGAGACAGGCTGCGCATCGCCTAAAGAAGGGCCGAAATTCCAGGCAAGATCGAGCGGTGCCGTTTCAACCAAGTGTGAGGCCAGGACAAGATAGCCATGTACCAGCGCCAGAACATGCTGCCATGGTCGGATCGCGTTTGGGTTGCGTAACATAAGTTTTTCATTCTTTTGCAAAGCGCGCATGAAGTCCGGCACGATACGCGTCGCCGACCAGTCGCCGCCGCCGATAATATTTCCGCCACGCGCTGTCGCGATGCGCACACCGTTGCCACGCGCGTTCAGCGTTGCGGCATAAGCGCCGGCGACGAGTTCAGCGCAGGCTTTTGAGGCGCTGTAAGGGTCTTTTCCGCCCAGCCTGTTGTCTTCCGTGTATCCGCCCTGCTGCGGCGCATCGGCATAAACCTTATCGGTCGTGACGCAAACGAGCGCCTTGACGCTCCCTGTCTGGCGTGCTGCTTCAAGCACATGCGCCGTGCCGAGAACATTTGTTGCGATTGTTCCGCACGGATCGTCGAAAGCATCCCCGACGAGCGGCTGTGCGGCGAGGTGAAAAATAACCCTTGGCTGATGTTTTTCGAAAGCCTGCCGAACAGTGGAAAAATCACGGATATCGCCGAACTCCGAAACCGTAATTTGGCTGAGATTAGCTGCTTCAAAAAGATTTGGCTGTGTCTGAGGTTTCAGCGAAAGACCCGCGACATCGCAACCCAGTTCTTTCAGCCACAAGCAAAGCCAGCCGCCCGTAAAGCCGCTATGGCCGGTAACGAAAACACGCTGTCTGGCAAGTTTTTTCTCGAAAGCGGCAAGCATCATGAAGCAGCTGCCAAATTTTCTGATGTGCCTGTCAAAACACGTTCATAGTCTTTTGCAATTTGCGCCCAGTTATATTTTTCCTGAAAAGCTTTACGGCCCGCCTCGCCAAGCTTGGTGCACAGCTCGTCATCTTGCATCAGTGTTTCCATGTGATGTGCCAGCGTATTAATATCGACGCGCACGTAACCGAAGCGGTCTTTATCAGCCGGGCAAAGAATGCCACCTCGCGTTTTTGCGATAATTTCCTCCGCATTTCCTGCCGGCACCGTCAGAAAAGGCGTGGCAGCAGCTGCGGCCTCAAAAAGCACGATGGGTGAATATTCGACATGCGAGGCAAAAACGAAAAGATCGGCATGAAGAAAAGCCTGCACCACCTGTGGGCGCGGCAAGTTCGTTCTGAAAACCTTTTTATTGTCTTGAGCTTCAACGGCATCGCACCAATCTTCAATCGTGACAGGAGGTGGCGGTGGAGGCGGTGCAATTTGGATTTTTGTTCTTGCGGCAAGAATGTTTGCCAGCTTCATGCGCATTCTGTAATGAGTCTTGCGAAAAACCCGCGCGGGCACGGATTGCATGTCTTTCACACGATATTTCAGCCATGCGAGCAAGATCCGCAAAAAACCGGCAAAGCCGTCACGTTTCATGCTGACCATGGCGCGCTGCATCAGACTTGGGCGTTTCGGCATTCTGATAACGGGCGGCATAATAATCGTTTGCGAAACTTGTAATGGAGCAGTCTCTGCAGGCGTAAGCTGGATTTCAGGTCTTGCGTAAACGGGCCATTGCCCGTTTAAAACAAGCGAAGCCTTACGCCCGCGCAGGTTCATTTTTGCGAAGGCCTGCAGCACTTCAAGATGACCTTTTGCATTTACAGGTGTTCCGACGGTGAGAAAAAGAAAATCTTTTTCAGGAATGCCCAGCTCGGTGCGGAAGTTTTTATCGAGGGGTGAAGAAAATTCGATATCGCTCGCGCCATTTGAAAGAACGGAAAAATTCGTCATGCCGTTGGCGCGTGCAAAATCAATGTCGCGATAATGTTCCGCATAGAAAATCAAATGGTCGAATTTGCGCATGATGGCAGGCAGTTTTTCGAAATAACTTGCAAATTGCGGCAGGTACAACCCCGAAAAGCCGCACGGAATAAACACTTTCCGCGCCTTGATTTTATCGAGCGAGGGCCAGATCGCATCGAAAGTCCATTGTTGCGCGGCTTTGATAAGAATGGCGTCGGCCGGGAACGTTTCGATAAAGCTGCGATAGCGGTCGATTTCGCCTGTCATGCCGGAAACATAGTTTCCATGAATGTTGAATTCCTCGATGTGTACGCCGTTGATATTCAGACTTTCACGTTCGGCCATGCGCGTTGTTGCGACGGTGACATCGTGCCCTGACTGCACAAAACGTTCGGCAATCTGGCGCATTACTTCCTGCACGCCGCCGCGGCTCGGGTGATAATATTCACAGCAAAACAAAAACTTCATCGGATGGTCATTCTTTTATTGATCAGCGCCTTGCCGAAATTTTTAATTTTCTGCGGCAAGGGCAGGCGCCCCAGTGCTGATATCACGGCTCCATTTTGCGGCATATGGCGATGAGAAAAATGATGGCGCAGATTGTTGCAGGCCGTTTCGGCACGCGCCTGTAAGCTGTTTTTCCCAAAGCGCATTTCAAGATTGTGCGCCGCTGTTTGTATAGCATTACAAATGTCTTCGATATCGGCAGCCTGCAATTTGTCATAGGCGCAATGGATCAGGCAGGCCGCATCGCGACAGGCGATATCGTGAGTGTCGCGCTTGGATGCGTGAGCAATATTTTCTGCCGTGATCGTTATCAGGCGATCCAGAAAAGGATTGTTATCGTCGCGCGACATGCTTTTCGGCATCTCACGGTAGATAAGATAATTTTCGGCGAGATTGCCCACTTCATATATCTGCGCGATGCGTGACCACAATTCATAATCTTCCGGCGGTTGGCGCGTTGGGTCGGTTGTATAGACACCAACCTGATCCAGTGCGTCCTTGCGAATGAAAACCGAGCTGTGAACAAAAGGGTTGTTGAACAGCAGGTCGAACTGTAGGTCGAGGTTGCCGGTTGCATGATTATGGCTGATGCCGCGCGGTGTATCGCCGCGCCAGATTTCCGCACGCGTACCGAGGATCGCGCAAGAAGGATTGGCTTCCATATATTGAATTTGCGCAGCAAATCTTTCAGGCTTTGAAAGATCGTCATGGTCCTGCCGTGCAATATATTTTCCGCGGGCCTGTGCAATACCGTAATTCAAAGCGCCAGCAAGGCCGATGTTTTGTGGCAAAGTGTGAATCTTAAGGCGTGGATCATTTTTCGTCTGTGCAATTTTTTTCAGAACGTGCGCCGTGTCGTCACGCTCTGAGCCGTTATCGATGATAATGAATTCAAAATCATCAAATGCCTGGTCGAGAATTGAGTCGATGGCTTTCGGCGCATCTTCGGCGCCATTATAAACCGACATGATAACGCTGATAAGCGGCTCTGTCATAACCGCACCCAGCTCTCGGGAATGAGATCGCGCGTGTCGTTATCGTTATTTGCAAACCACGCCTGCGGTGCAACAACGATCTTGTCGGCGAAAGGGTTAAGCCACGCACCCCACCAGCTGAAGGAACTGTTAGCGATGATATGGTGTTTGCAGCGGCGCATCAGTTCGAGATCGAAATAGCCTTGTGATGCTGTGTTTGCGTTCACGAAAGTCGTATCATGATCGAGTGCGAGATTTTCTTTTGTCCATTCCGGATCATCTGAAAAAATGAAAAAGTGCAGATTTTTTTCACGCTGCTGCACAAAATCAATGGCGCGGCGGTAATAATCAAGACTGCAGGTGCCATGATAGGCATTCGTGTGCGCGTTCGTTACATAGTCGCCGCGGCGGACATGCAGTGAGATCGAATTTGTCTTTTCAATTTTTTCAGCGATACGCAGGTTCTCGTCAGAAAGTGGTACCTCTGGTTTAATCTCATTGCGAAGAGCTGAAGCAATGTCCAAAAAGTATTTTTCAGATTGCCAGTAACCTTCAATTGCCAGCGGCAGTTTCTGTTTTTGCAGGCCGGCATCGAAATAAAAATGTGGTTCGCGGTAAAGCAAGTCCGGTGTTTTGCGAAAAGCTTTCTGCATAATATTTTTGAGATACGAGCTTTTTGTGCGTGCGGACAACGGATAAACCGCAAGCTCGTAACGGCGCAGCCCGCCGGGCAAATAGTTTGATGTATCAAGGATGAGTTCGCTGCTATGGCGAGCTGCAAGCGCACGCGCCGTTGCGTATTGAAACAGCTGGTTTCCAAGCCCGCCCATCAGTTTTACGCGAACGCTTTTCATGTTTCAGGCTTTCAGCGCGCGCACCAGCGACCCGAAATAAAGATATTCGGCGCTGCCAGTGTCGTTTTTCGAAAGGCGCTGCATCATGGAAAGAACGATCTGGATGGCATAACGCTCCAGCATGTCAGGCTTTTCGGTGCTGAATTTATCCGCCATTTCGGGTGTGCGGCGCACTTCTTGCGCAATGCTTTCAAAGAAATTTCCGTTCGCCTTGAATTCAGCGATCCCGTAACCAAGCCGGCCAAGATGGTGCTCATAAAAATAACGGTTGAAGCCTGTTGCATAATGATAAGGCGCAAAATGCGTCAGGCTCCAGAACGGCGCCGTTAAAATCAGCGTGCCGCCGGGTTTCAGCAAACGCGTCATTTCTTCCAGCGCAACAACGGGCAAGGGGAGATGTTCGAGAACCTCGGTGCAAAGAATAGCGTCGAACGACGCGTCAGGTTCGGGGATCGAGATAATGTCGCAGACGATATCGATCTGCGATGTATCCCATGTGCCGGTTTGCAAACCCTTTTCGCCGCTGCCGTCATAGATAGCGATGTCCTGCGAAACATAATTAAGATGTGCGCAGTCATTTTTGAACTTGCATTCGCCGGCCCCGGCATCAAGCAGGCGCAGGCCTTTCGGCAACGCGCGCAAGCTGGCGGAGGTCCAGGCTTCGCGAACGGAGGTGTTGCGCGTGCCTGCATCGTAAAGACCCATATCGGTCGAAAAAATCTTGCGGATGTCTTCCAGATCTATTTTCAGAAATTCGTCGATGATGTTCGAAACGATGCCACGATGCGGATCGTTGTTGACAAGCTGCTTGAGTGCGATGTTTTCCTCGCGCAGTTTTTCGATCTCTTCCTTGAGGTGTTTGAGCTCGGGAATGTGGTTGACGACTGCGCTGCGCAGATGTGCTAACGAACTCATTCTACTATGCCCCTTGGCGATGCTTTTCTGCACAGCAAGGCTTCTGAAAAGCGGCAAACTGTGACGGCTTCCCTACTTATGGGAAAACGCTCTTTTTTGCAAACCGGCATGATTTTCGAAAAACGAGAAAACCTCTGTAGAATATAGGCTTATTCAAGGCCTTCAGAGTTTGGAATATTTGCATCCTTGCCCAGCCATGCTAGCCAAGAGCCATGACGATGGAATTTGACATCAAACATCCTGACCTGCCTTTTCAGGCGTGGCGCAAGACCGGTTATTCGCAATTCGGCGAAGAGGGCATTATTGAAACCCTCTTGCAGAAAATGCAGATCGAAAAAGGCTATTTCGTCGAATTCGGCGCATGGGACGGCAAGCATTTTTCAAATTGCGCGCATCTGGTGGAAAAAGGCTGGGCGGGCTGTTTTATCGAAGGTGACAAAAGCAGGTTCGATGATCTGGAAAGTATGCTAGCTGCTAACGACAAGGTCTGCGCAATCAATGCTTTCATCGCGACAAAGGGGAGGGACAGGCTCGATAATCTTCTCAAATCGTGCGGTGCGCCGAAGCGGCCTGATGTCATGTCGATCGATGTTGACGGGATCGATTTTCATATCTGGAAATCGCTGCAGGATTTTGAG
>JAZKID010000101.1:0-3228 GCA_040385045.1 Pseudomonadota bacterium
TTCGATATTCAGCAGCTTGCCGTTACGCGCAACACCGCCGAGAACACGAATGCGCAAAGGTTCGCCCACTTCCTTGACGTTGGAGCTGGTGCAGACACCTGCGATACCGCCGAAATTGAGGAGGTTGATAACGTCGTCAGTTTTCAGGCTGCGCGGCAGATGGCCGACGAACCCTTTGAGCGCCATACGTTCGCCCAAGGCGACGGCAATGATGTCGTCTTTTTTGAGCTTCGACATCCGGCCCGTTGGCAGCTCTATCTCGTCATATGTCGATTTATCATGGAGTACCTGCGCTGCCAGCACGGTACCGTGCTTGGTGCTGAGGTCATCCGTAAGGTATTCGTTGTAATCCAGCTTCAGGTTTTTGGTGACGGAGCTGATTTTATCAAATTCAACGCTTCTCATTTCTGCTCCGAAATTCTGATGAAGTTAAAAATATCCTGGGTGATGCGCGGTTCGACCGTTTGCATATCGGCGAGCGACATCTCGTCCAGCCGCTGGCCTTTTTTCTCTGCCATCGCCACGATCTGGCCGGTGATATGATGCGCCTCACGGAACGGTACATCGAGGTTTTTGACAAGCCAGTCGGCGAGATAGGTAGCTGTGGAATAGCCGCTGCCCGCATCGGCCAGCATCTTTTCCTTGTTCACATTCATATCGCCAATCATTCCAGCGGAAGCCCGAAGGCAAAGGATCAACGCATCATATGCCTCGAATACGCCTGCTTTGTCTTCCTGCATATCCTTGTTGTAGGTTAAAGGCAGAGCCTTCATAACCATCAGAAGCTGCACAAGGTTCCCGGCGATGCGGCCTGACTTCGCGCGCACCAGTTCGGCGGCATCAGGATTTTTCTTTTGCGGCATAATTGAGCTACCGGTCGTGAATTTGTCGCCCAGACGAATAAAGTTAAATTGCGTCGTCGACCAGATGATCAATTCTTCGGCAAGGCGCGACAGGTGGATGCTGCAAATGCTCGCGGCCGACAGGAACTCCAGCAGGAAATCCCGTGCCGACACCGCATCCATCGTATTACGTACCGGCTGGCGGAAACCAAGTGCCTTAGCCGTCATGTTCCGGTCAATATCGTGGCGCGTCCCAGCAAGCGCACAAGCGCCGAGCGGGCTTTCGTCCATGCGTCCAAGACAATCGGCGAAGCGCGATTTATCGCGCGCCATCATGTCGCTATAGGCCTGCAGATGCAGGCCAAGCGTCACCGGCTGCGCGATTTGCAAATGCGTGAAGCCGGGCATGACGGTTTTTTCATGGGCTTTGGATTGCGCATCCAATGCTGCCTGAAAAGCACCGATTTCAGCGATAACCGAGGTGATCGCTTCCTTGACCCACAAGCGCATATCGGTTGCGACCTGATCGTTGCGGGAACGCGCGGTATGCAGCTTGCCCGCCACATCGCCGATCATGTCCTTGAGACGGGATTCGATATTCATGTGGATGTCTTCAAGCGCCGTGCTGAACACGAATTGGCCGCTTTCAATTTCGGCCAATATCGCGCGCAGCCCGTCCTGAATTTTCTTTCCTTCGTCGGGTTTCAGGATTTTTTGCGCGACCAGCATTTCTGAATGCGCGATCGAACCCTGTATATCCTGCTTGTAAAGGCGTTTATCGACATCGATGGATGCGTTGATCTGCACCATCACATCGCTAGGCGCTTCACCGAAGCGCCCGCCCCACATCTGGTTGGGTTTGTTGGCGGTCATGCCTTTTTCGCGCCTTTTTTCAGACGGAAGTCGGCTTCGAGCCGCATCGCGTTGATCTTGATGAAACCTTCGGAATGCTGCTGGTTAAAGCCGCCCTCCTCGTCCATCGACGACAGGTTCATGTTGTAAAGGCTCTTGCCGCTGCTGCGGGCTGCGGCATAGGCAGCGCCCTTCAGCAGTTTCATGGTAACGGTGCCCTCAACGTTTTCCTGACTCTTGCGGATCGAGTTCATCAGGAAATCCATTTCGGGGGAGAACCAGAAACCGTTGTAAATCAGTTCCGCCACCTTTAGCGACAGCGTGTCGCGGATTTTCATGACTTCGCGGTCCATCGTGATGCCTTCAAGGTCGCGATGCGCGTTCAGCAGGATCGTGCCACCCGGCGTTTCATATACGCCGCGCGACTTGATGCCGACGAAACGGTTTTCAACCATGTCAAGGCGACCGATGCCGTGTTTGCTGCCCAATGCGTTCAGGTATTGGAACAGCGCGAGCGGTTCGGTTTTCGTTGTGCCGTCCGTCTTGTTCTCCACCTTCACCGGCATGCCGTTTTTAAACGTCAATTCGATGATATCGGCCTTGTCAGGCGCGGTTTCCAGCGAGGCGGTGCGGGAATAAACCTCTTCCGGGCAAATCGCGGCGGGATCTTCCAAAATCCCTGCTTCGTGCGAGATGTGCAGGAGGTTTTCATCTTCGGAATAGGATTTTTTCTTGGTCGCGGTCACAGGAATGCCGTGCAGATCGGCGTAGGCCAGCATGTCGGAGCGGCCTTGAAATTTGTCAAGAAAGCTCCGCATTTTCCATGGAGCCAACACCTTGATGCCGGGATTGAGCGCAAAATAGCCAAGTTCAAAACGTACCTGATCGTTGCCCTTGCCCGTTGCGCCATGGCCGACGAAATCCGCGCCTTCTTTTTCGGCGATTTCGATCTGGCGTTTGGCGATCAGCGGTCGCGCGAGGGACGTACCAAGCAGGTAGCGGCCTTCATAGACGGCGTTGGCCGAGAATGCGGGGTAAATGAAATCAGTGACGAATTCGGTTTTCAGGTCTTCGATGTAAACCTTGGACGCGCCGACCTTCAGCGCTTTTTCCTTGGCGGCATTGAAATCTTCCTGCTGGCCGACATCGGCCAGATAGGCGACGACTTCATAACCCTGCTCCAGCATCCATTTCAGGATGACCGAGGTATCGAGACCGCCAGAATAGGCCAAAACGACTTTCTTTTTGCTCATTATAGCACCCCTTTTTCCGAATCAACGGTCGCTGCCGTCAGTCATAAAAAATATAGGGATATGGCTGCCAATTATAGTTGTTTTTCGGTCACGCCAAAATGAGCACGCGGCAGCCGATTACAGGCCCAACATGCGGAGCAGCTATTTATCATATTAAGGCGGTTTGTGCAGCAGCGGTCAGGGTAAGGCACCCGATACGCCGAAAAATTCCAGCTGCCATTTGATTTCTTCTTCAGTCATCGGGTAATCGGTGCCTGACTTCGCGTACATCAGCTCCCTGC
>JAZKID010000101.1:3238-3652 GCA_040385045.1 Pseudomonadota bacterium
CTGGCGCTCGAAGTCGCAGGCCCACACCCGGTGGTGTTCCGGCTGCACGTCGAGTGCGAGGCGCATCGGCAGGTTCGCCTTGCGGCACAGCGCGATGACGGGCTTGGGCTTGCGGGTTTCGAGCATACGTTGAACGATTTGCGGATGAATAGCGGAAAGATAGGCTAGTGCGAAGGTCACGAATTCGTTGTCGTGCCACATCAGGGCGTCCTGAATGACATCAGGCGTCAGGCGTTTTTCCTTCACATACCGCTCGACGCGCGCGCCAGCGGCTTCGCTTTCGGTCTTCTCACTGGTGAATGCCACGCGGCGCTTGACGATATCGGCGACGGCCTGCCGCGTTGCCGGGTCAAAATCGCTGCGTTTTTCCAGCACGTCCAGAATCGCCTTGTCGACAAAGCCGGCAAGCCGGTG
>JAZKID010000102.1:0-1410 GCA_040385045.1 Pseudomonadota bacterium
AAGAAAATCAGCACGCCGAGAATCCACAAAACTTCGCGCGGTTCTTTATAGGAACCGTAATACATCGCCTTGAACATATGAATGTAGACGGCGAGAAAGAACATCGACGCGCCGTTGGCGTGCAGGTAACGCAGCAACCAGCCGTAGTTCACATCGCGCATGATGTGCTCGATGCTGGCGAAGGCGCCTTCCGCGCTCGGGGTATAATGCATTGCGAGGACAACGCCGGTGAGGATCTGCGCAACGAGCACGACTGTCAGGATCGCGCCGAAGGCCCACGCGTAATTCAGGTTGCGCGGCACGGGAAAAGCAATGAACTGCCCGTGCATCATGCGCATGATGGGCAGGCGGCGGTCGAGCCAGCGGCCGACGCCGGTTGTCGGTTGATAGCTGTTTAAAGGTTGCGTCATTGTTCTGTCCTCAACCGATCTTCACGACTTGGTCGGAAATGAAAGCATAATCCGGCACAGCGAGGTTCAGCGGCGCCGGGCCTTTGCGGATGCGGCCGGACGTGTCGTAGTGCGAACCGTGGCACGGGCAGAGCCAGCCCTGGAAATCGCCCTTCGGGCCGATCGGCACGCAGCCAAGATGGGTGCAGATGCCGACAAGGATCAGCCATTCCGGTTTTTTCACGCGCGCGCTGTCCGCCTGCGGATCCGGCAGGTCGGTCATCGGCGTATCTTCGGCGGATTTGATTTCAGCAGGCGTGCGGTGACGGATGAAAACCGGCTTGCCGCGCCACAGCACGGTGACGATCTGCCCCGGCTGGATGGAGGAAATGTTCACCTCGATGGACGCCAGCGCCAGTGTGGACGCATCGGGGTTCATCTGGTCGATGAACGGCCATAAGGTTGCGCCTGCACCGATAGCTGCGGCAGCACCTGTCGCCAGATATAAGAAGTCGCGACGCGTGGGGTCGTTTGCATGTATCGTGTCAGCCACGGGCCAAACCTCTCTGCTTTGCCAAACGTGAAATTCTGCGCCAGAACAGGCGCTTGGCCTATTCAAGTAGCCGCCTCTTTAGAATCGATCAAGCCCCCCTGTTCGCGCCATAAACATATTATGATCATTGCCCTTTTTCAGCCCGACATCCCCCACAACGCGGGTACCCTTGCCCGTCTGGCCCGCTGCCTCGGGCTGGAACTGCATATTATCAAGCCGGCGGGCTTCACGCTGGACGACAAGGGTTTCCGGCGTGCCGGGCTCGATTACCTCGATGAGGCGGCCGTGAAACAGCATGACGACTGGAGCGCGTTTTGCAGCTTTTGTGAAAATGAAAAACTGCGCCTTGTGCTGATGACGACGAAGGCGGCGCAAAGCTATCTCGATTTCCAGTTTTCAGAACGTGACGTGCTGCTGTTCGGCCGCGAAAGTTCCGGCGCGCCGGATTTCGTGCACGAGGCGGCGCAA
>JAZKID010000102.1:1420-5914 GCA_040385045.1 Pseudomonadota bacterium
CGATGCGGCAGATCAGGGTTTAATATTAAGAAGTTTCTCGAGCAGAACTGCGAAAGCTTCGAAATCGTCGCTGTTAAAATAAGTTTCAAGAACAGTATTGCCAGCGATTTTTTCTTGCACGAGCTTCAGATTTTGCGGACTTTTACAGATAAAGTCATAAAGTTTTTTGTGTCTGATGCGCAAGTGCTCATCAAGCGGACCGGGCGTGTCGCCCGGTTTGCCCATGACAAGTGTCATTTCTTTACGGCGGTCGATCAACGGATAAACTTCGGGACTGTTTGTCTTCTTTGTTTCTGGAAGCGTCTTTGCGTTAGCATCCGATGGATTGGCCGCAATGACTACTCCGGCTGCAACCGGCACAAGAGTTTTGACAACCAGCGCGGTAATTCCTGCGCCAACCGCTTCGCTGGCCAAGATAGGAATGCCCGCCATAGCCGACACAGCACCGAATATTTCGTTACCGATGAGGTTAGGATTATCGGCGACCTTGCACTCAAGCTTGAAACGCGGACTGGTTCCATTCATGCAACGTCCGTCGTATTTATCGCGTACAGCGCTGTATTTTTTCTGAGTTACTTTTTCGGGAAGAAGAACCGTTACCGGCTGTTCTTCTTTTGGAGTTGAAAGACATTTTTCTAATGCTCTGTCTGCATTCCAAAGTTGGCTGATTGTGTCGTTGATTTCAATATTTTTAGAGTGAAACTCAGTATACAGGTTTAGCAAGTCTTCTATTTTTTTACTATCAAAACCATTCTTCTTGAAAAGCTTTTCAAGCCCTTTACGCGTAAAGCCTGCCGTAATGAGCATTACATCAAGTTTATCACCCGCCCCACCTCCTTGCAAAAGTGATTTTATATTATTCGATAGTTTCTTTACCTCTTCATTCAGAAGTTTGAGCTTGTCGTTTAATTCTTCGACAAGCTTCTTCTCGGCGTCACAATCAATTGTAACGAGATTGTTGAAGGAGTTGTTCATTTCCTTTGGCAGAAGCTGGGCAAAATTAGATGACGCCGACAATGACACGCGCGTGTTCATAATTTGCCTTTTTAAAAAAACTCAAAAAAACTTATCAAATCAAATTTTAAAAGTCATTATTTGCATAAAATCAACCTTATTAGATCGCCATTTACCTATTTAAAAATTTCAACACAACATGCGTTTGTTAAGCCGCAACCTTCTCTGCCAAGAACCCGCCCGACTGGTGCGACCAGAGCGAAGCGTACAAGCCATTTTTCTCGACGAGTTCGTTATGCTTACCCTGTTCGACGATCCTGCCGTTGTCCATAACGATCAGGCGGTCCATCGCCGCAATCGTTGAAAGACGATGCGCGATCGCGATGACGGTTTTGCCTTTCATTAATTTGTCGAGCTGTTCCTGAATGGCAACTTCGACCGTTGAATCGAGCGCCGAGGTCGCTTCATCAAGCACAAGGATCGGCGCATCTTTCAGCAGCACGCGCGCAATCGAAATGCGCTGCCGCTGACCACCGGACAGTTTCACGCCGCGCTCGCCGACACGGCTTTCATAACCGATCCGCCCGTCGCGGTCATTCAATTGCGCGATAAAATCATGTGCCTCGGCTTGTCTTGCAGCGGCGATGATAGCTTCCTCGCTGGCGTCATAGCGGCCGTAGGCGATGTTTGCGCCGATCGAACGATGAAGGAGCGAGTTATCCTGCGTGACGACACCGATCGCGGAGCGTAAACTGTCTTGCGTCACGCTACTGATATCCTGCCCGTCGATAAGGATGCGGCCGCTTTCAATATCGTAAAGGCGCAACAGCAGCGAAACGATGGTCGATTTGCCCGCGCCGGACGGGCCGATCAAACCGACTTTTTCACCGGGACGGATATCAAAATTCAGGTCGTCGATAATGCCGCTGCCTTTGCCGTAATGGAAACCGACATGGTCGAAGGCAATACCGCCTTCGCTGACAACCAGCGGTTTTGCATCCGTCTTGTCGACCAGCGTATGCGCGCGCGAAATCGTATCCATGGATTCCTGCACCGTGCCGAGATTTTCAAAAATATTGCGCACGATCTGCATCACCCAGCGCGACATATCGGCAAGCCGCAGCACAAGCGCGAGACCTGAAGCGATTTCACCAACTGTCATCAAGTCGTTCTGCCACAGCAGGACAGAGCTGAGGCCTGTGAAAAACAGCAGCAACGCATTCATAATGACAAGCGTGCTAACCGCAACGGTCAGCAGGCGCATCGTTGCCATCACCTTGCGGGTATGATCGGCGATAGCACCGCGCACATTCGAACGTTCATGCTCCGTCCGTGCAAAAAGTTTTACCGTCTGCACATTGGTATAGCTGTCGACGACACGGCCGACGAGCGCGGAACGCGTTTCGGACTGGATGTAAGACAGCTTCACCGCGCGCGGCACGAACACCAGCAGCAAGGTAATGTAAGCGCCGATCCAGACCAGCACCGGCGCCATCAAATATGGGCTGATGGTGGTAAACGCGATCAGCGCAACGGAGGCATAGACGATCACATAAGTCATCGTATCCATGATTTCGATGGTGATCTGCTGCACACCGGGCCCGACCTGCATCACACGGTTGGCGATACGACCGGCATAATCGTTCTGAAAATAGGAAAGCGCATGGCCAAGCGTGTAGCTGTGCGCACGCCAACGCACGCGCGCCGCGATCGGCACGAAAAATGTCTGGTTGAGCAAGCCTTCGGAAACAATGATCAGCGCGGGACGTATCAGAAGGATCAGCACCGTGATCGCGACCAGCGCCAGGCCATGTTCTTTTACAAGACCGGAGGGCGATGTCTGCGAGAGCATGTCGATAAACTTGCCGACCAGCAGCAGCATCGACGATTCAATAATCCCGAGCAGCACGATCAGCACGAACATCCCCGCCAGCAGGCGCCGGAAAGGATGGACGTAAAACCATATAAACCCCCAGACATTTGCAGGGGGCGTGCGGCTGTGATCGAAAGGCGCGAAAATATCGATGCGCCGCTCAACCCAGCCCAGAAGCCGCGAGATCATGTCATACGCCTTTGTTAAAACAGAAAAACGCGCGCCGGTTGAAGGGCGCATGTGCCGCATGGGAGAATCCGATGAAGCCGTCCAGATTATCAGCTTATAATTTTGGCATCAAGAAGGCCGAACCCGCCAACTTCATCTTGCGCGCCGGGTGTGATCATTGCACAACAGTCGCACCATGACGAAGCTTGCTGCAAAAACAGATGACGAGAATTTTGAGGCGCAAAAGCAGCGCGCAGTGGGCTGGTTTACGAATTTGCAGCAGCAGATCATCGCTACGCTTGAGCAGCTTGAAACAGAAGCCGATCCTTCTCTCTACGAAGGCAGTCCAGAAAAATTTGTTCGCACACCATGGCAGCGTACCGATCACACGGGTGAGGACGGTGGCGGCGGCACGATGGCGATGCTGCGCGGTCGGCTGTTCGAAAAAGCCGGCGTGCATGTTTCGGAAGTGTTCGGTACATTCGCGCCGGAATTCAGGAAAGACATTCCCGGCGCTGAAGACAATCCAAACTTCTGGGCTGCGGGTATTTCCTTAATCGCACATCCTGTTAACCCGCACATCCCGGCCGTGCATATGAACACACGCATGGTCGTGACATCGAAGCAGTGGTTCGGCGGCGGTGCCGATCTCACGCCCGTTCTCGATGCGCGGCGCGATAAAAACGATACTGATGCGCGCGCTTTCCACGCTGCCATGCGCGCCGCCTGCGAAGCGCATCCTGATGTTGCGAATTACGATGAATTTTCAAAATGGTGCGACGATTATTTTCACCTGAAGCACCGCAATGAGCCGCGCGGTATCGGCGGCATCTTTTTCGATTATATCAATACCGCGAACTGGGATGCCGACTTCGCTTTTGTGAAAGACGTCGGCGAGCATTTCCTGAAAATTTACCCTGACATCGTGCGCAATAATTTTAAAAAAACATGGAACGATGCGGAAAAACACGAACAGCTGGTGCGCCGCGGGCGCTATGTCGAGTTCAATCTTCTCTATGATCGCGGCACGCTGTTCGGCCTGAAAACCGGCGGAAACATTGATTCCATTCTCTCTTCCATGCCGCCGATGGTTAAGTGGCCCTGAACAAAGTAAAACTTTTACCTTTTCTTTTTAACGCGAATTCAGCATGTCCCTTACTCTTCCCTTAAGCGCAGGGTGCGATGCTTATGTGTTTGCACAAGATAAAAGGGATTTCCGGGGTGATTACCAAAACGCGCCAAGACATTATCATGATAGCGGCTCTGATCTCGTTCGGCCTTGTCATGGCTTATTCCGCTTATTTGTCGGGGCACTTTTTCCGCAACCGGATTTTACAGCAGGACATCCTCGCAATTGCCGAGCGCTGGAGCGGGTATGCCGCACACGTACCGGCCGGTGCAACGCTTCTCGACAGTTTCGATAAAGAAGCCGCGCGCGATAATATTCTCGCCGTCAAGCTGATCGACGCGAACGGCCGCAATGTGCGTGAAGAAATCAG
>JAZKID010000103.1:0-3472 GCA_040385045.1 Pseudomonadota bacterium
GCGCGTGCATTCCAGTAAATCTGGCGTCAGCGACGGCGCATATGACAACGATGTCGATGCACTGCTGCAACTGCGCCGTTTGATCGATTTTCTCCCCGCCAACAACGAAAACGGCGTGCCAATTTTACCAAGCTTCGACGATCCGAACCGTATCGAGCCTTCGCTTGATACGCTGGTGCCCGATAATCCCAACCAGCCTTACGATATTAAAGAGCTGATTTTGAAAGTTGCCGATGAAGAGGATTTTTTCGAGATCGGTACCGATTTTGCAAAAAATATCGTCACCGGTTTTATCCGCCTTGAAGGGCGCACGATCGGCGTCGTTGCCAACCAGCCGATGGTGCTGGCGGGCGTTCTCGATTCAGATGCCTCGCGCAAGGCGGCGCGCTTTGTGCGCTTCTGCGACTGTTTCCAGATCCCGATCCTGACATTCTGCGACGTGCCAGGATTTCTTCCCGGCGTCGCGCAGGAACACGGCGGCATCATCAAGCACGGCGCGAAACTGCTGTTCGCTTTCAGCCAGGCAAGTGTACCGCTTGTCACAGTTATTACACGCAAGGCTTTCGGCGGCGCGTTCGACGTGATGGCATCGAAAAACATTGGCGCAGATATCAACTATGCATGGCCGTCAGCGCAGATTGCGGTGATGGGTGCGAAAGGCGCGGTCGAAATTATTTTCCGCAACGATAATAACGATCCGGAAAAAATCGCGCAAAAAACCAAAGAATATGAAGAGCGCTTCCTGTCGCCGTTCGTCGCAGCCGAGCGGGGGTATATTGATGAAGTCATCGAGCCACGTGCAACGCGCCAGCGCATCTCGCGGGCCTTTGCACTTTTGCGTTCAAAACATGTCGAGCTGCCGAAAAAGAAGCACGATAATCTGCCGCTCTAGGCAAGGTGATTTTCGTCGCCGTCAATTTCTTGCGCAGCGAATTTCATTCAGAGTAAAGATCGTTCTAGCTTGCTGAAAACAACTTCAGCGCCAAAAGCACGGCGACGATGATGACGCAATATTTCAGAAAAATATAAACGCGCCGGTGCTTCGGGAAGGGCACATCGTTCATCCATTTCCATACCATCACATCACCTCCCAGTGAGTTGTGCCGTCTTTATTGTCTTTGATGCGGATACCCATTTCAGCAAGCGTATCACGAATGCGGTCGGACTCGGAAAAGTTTTTGGCAGCGCGCGCGGCGAGGCGGTCATCGATAAGCTTGCGTATAGCGTTCTCATCGACATTCGTATTGGATTGGCGCGTGTGTTTCCACTCAGCTTGCGATTGCCGAAGCAGGCCGATCAGTTGCGCGCAAGATTTCAACGCACCGCCGTCGAGCTTATGAAGTGCGCTAATGGCAAGAGGTGTATTCATGTCGTCGGCAAGAGCTACCAAAAAATGATCACTTAAAACAGCAACTGAATCATCGCTTCGCGCCTGCCATACATCGATTGTTTTTTGCGACTCGTCTAATGCTTTCACCGTCCAGTCGATCGGCTGGCGATAATGCGTTTTCAGCATCGTCAGGCGAATGACATCGGCAGGCCAGTCATTCAGCACGTCGCGAATGGTTGCGAAATTACCGAGCGATTTTGACATCTTCTCGCCTTCCATTTGCAGGAAGCCGTTATGCATCCACACCTGCGCCATGCGCGACGTGCCGAAGGTGCAGCAGGTTTGGGCGATTTCGTTTTCATGGTGCGGGAAAATGAGATCCAGCCCGCCGCCGTGAATGTCGAACTCTTCACCAAGCAGGGCAGCCGACATCGCCGAACATTCGATATGCCAGCCGGGACGGCCGGGCGTTTTGATCTTGCACGGTGAAGGCCAGCCCGGCTCAGTCTTATTATTGCCTACCGCTTTGCTGCTTGAGGCGGTGGACGGTTTCCACAGCACGAAATCCATGGGGTCACGCTTGTAAGCTTCGACATCAACGCGCGCGCCGGCTTTCATCTCATCGAGCGAGCGGTTGGAAAGCTTGCCGTAATTCGGCATGGAGTTGACGCTGAACAGCACATGCTCGTCTGCAATGTAAGCATGCTCGGACATCACCAGCCGCTCGATCATGTTTTTCATCTCGTCGATGTAATCGGTCGCGCGCGGCTGATGTGTCGGGACTAAGCAATTGAGTGCCGCCACATCCTCGTTGAACTGTTTCAGCGTGCCGTCGGTCAGTTCACGAATGGAAATGCCGTGCTCGGCCGCGCGCGCGTTGATCTTGTCGTCGACGTCGGTGATGTTGCGCACATAATTTACGTGTTTTTCGCCGTAAAGATGCCGCAGCAAGCGAAACAGCACATCGAAAACAATGATCGGCCGCGCATTGCCGATATGTGCCAGATCGTAGACGGTCGGCCCGCACACATACATGCGCACGTTTTGTGCATCGAGAGGTGTGAAAACCTCTTTCTGACGCGTCAGGGTGTTGTAAAGTTTCAGGTCGGGCAAAAGCATATCCATATGATTCAAAAGACATCATGCCCCAACGGCTGCCGTGGCAGGGCGGAACAGAAATGCCCGTCAACAGTTATTCCGGCAGACAAGAAAGGAGCAACCCATGTTCACCCGTTTTATCGCTGTCGCCGCCCTGCATGTTGCCGCCCTTTTCTTCATGGGCATTGCCTACAGCAATGTTCAGGACTCGCTGGCCGTTGTCGATATCACGACGCAGGGCCAGCAGGTTGTGGCTTCCCTGCCAAATTCCTGAATTTTCAGTAATCGTTAAGTCTCGCGCCCTAGCTTTGAATCTGGAATGATTCCCTCGAGGATTCGATGAAACGGCGCATGCTGACGATTTTCCTGCTGCATCTGGTGGCGCTGATCTTTATCGGCTTCGCCTATTACAGCACGGCGCAAAGCCGCCCGTTTGGCGGGGCACCCGTGGGCGCCATAACGCCGGGTGCGATCGCGGTTGATCGTGGTCCCCTTGGATCGCCCAAGCCCGGCTCCGAACCGCCGCCTTATCTCTCAGCCCTTCCGCTCGCCAATGAAATCCCTTCGCCGCTGAAAATGGGGCCGGAGGAAATCGGCGTCGGCACCAAAAAATTCCACCGCCCGGGCCTTGGCGGCATCCGGCTCGACTGGTGCGCCGGCCCCGGCCCGCATCGTGGCTGTGGCCCGCCTGCCGCGCAATTGTTCTGCCAGCATCAGGGGTATTCGCGCGCGGTTTCGATGGTGGAAGAGCAGGGTGTCGGCCTTGGCGAACAGACCCGCCGCATTGCCAGCAACACCAGCTGCCGCGGGCCGGATTGCAGCGGTTTTCTGGCCATTACCTGCTCGAACAGCAAGTAACGTTTACCCGTTCATTTCCGTTCCGGATGGCGCAAGCGCGTGACTAACATCCGCCTGCATCCGGCGGTATGCTCATTGAATGAGTCGCTTTCCGCGTGCGGTTTTTTTTGTCGCCATGCTTCTGCCTGCCGTTGCGCATGCGGAAACGGAATGCACGCGCCTGTTCGACCAGCTTGACCTGATCGA
>JAZKID010000104.1:0-15226 GCA_040385045.1 Pseudomonadota bacterium
TTAATACATGTGCTGATACCAGCGCGCTCAAGCGTGAGCGCAAGCAGGCTTGCCGATGTCATTTCACCAGTTGCAAGCAGATAGGGAATATGTGCGGAGCTTTCTTGGCCGTAAGCTGCCGCCTGTTTGTGCTGGCGGTCTGTCAAACCCTGAAGCGCTGAAACAACAGCGATAACTTTTTCGCCACGGCGCAGATGGCGATAGATTTCTGCGGCAGCAAGTTCGAGGTGTTTTTCCGAGGCAAGCACAGAGCCGCCGATTTTCAGAATGTTGAGTTTTTTAGACATCGCAAAGCTCCCAAGCACGGCGCCTGATTTTAATAAACTTGCAGATGTAGATTGAGAGGAGTGCCGCGCGAGAGGCGCCGTGCAAGCCGCTTTAGCTACATTTGTAAAGCGCCTGCAAGCTGATATCAAATCGGCGCGAATAGTTTGATGAAAATACGCGAAACAAAAAATTCGTCAAGCAAAAAGCTTGACATTTTTTCCAAAAAGGCGTTTCAGCTTCATCCACTCATGAAGACCGGCTGAGGGACAGGCCCTTTGAAGCTGGGGCAACCAGTGCAAGAATTTAAGCGATATTCTTGCTGCCAGGTGCCAAATCCTGCGGCTTTTTTGAAAGCCGGAAGATGGGTTTACGGCAGAAATCCTGCCTGATGATCGGCTTTCATAATCCTCCTTCCTGAGTATGCTGCAAACGCGGGAAGGATTTTTTATGCTGGCCACATCAAAAGAACAGATGAAAACTGCTGGCGGCAGCCATGCCTTTGCTGATTATACAATCGCGCTGCCTGAGACGTTTCAGCTTGAGTCTGGCGAAAAACTCAAAGAAAATTTTCTGAAGCTGCGTTTTTTTGGAAATCGAAGCGGCAAGCACCTTTTTGTCTGTGGCGGTATTTCAGGAAGCCGGATTGTGTGTGACGATGGCGAAACGCCGGGCTTTTGGCGAAAAGTTTTTCATGAACACGGTGCCGTCGATTTTCAGAAATATTGTATTATCAGTGTTGATTTTCTGCCGAACGACAATGAGACAGTGCAATGCATCACGACGGACGATCAGGCTCGCGCCATTTTTCTTGCCTTAAATATGCTGGAAATTTTCCGTCTCGATGGTTTTATCGGTGCGTCCTATGGCGGCATGGTGGGATTGAAGCTCGCCAGCCTTCAGCCCGGTTATTGTAAAAACTATTGTATTCTCTCGGCTGCTCATCGCCCAAATCCGATTGCAACAGCTTATCGCGGTATTCAAAGAAGGGTCATCGAATTTTCTGAAAGGGTGGGGCAGGTTGAAGAAGGGCTTTCCCTCGCGCGTCAGATTGCCATGATCGGCTATCGCACTCCGCAGGAATTTTCCAAAAGATTTTCCTGCCGTGCAAATGAAAAATCACATGCAGCACGCTTCGACGTGTGCGACTATCTCGAAAGCAGGGGAAAAGATTTTTCCAAGAAATTCACGGCGCATCGTTATCTGACGCTGAGCCATTCTCTTGATGATCATTTCGTCGATATCGAAACGATTGCCGACCCGCTGTTTTTAGTCAGCGTCGAAGATGACCAGATTGTCTATGAGGGCGATATCGCCGAACTGGCTACGTGCGTCCATGCGCCTGTCCGCCATGAAAACTTTGTAAGCCCTTACGGTCATGATGCGTTTCTGTGCGAGCCACAGCGTATATCTGGCTATCTGCAACAGTTTTTGGAGCGTTTTTCAGTATGAATGACAAACAGGATCTTCAGACCGTTGCCGTCAATTACGGCGTTGCATCGAACAAGGAATTTGGCGCGATTATTCCGCCGCTCTACCTTTCAAGCACCTATGAAATGGAAGAATTCGGCAAAAAAGGCGCTTATGATTATGGCCGCTCCGGAAATCCCAATCGGTCGCTTCTCGCTGAAGCGCTCGCGAAGCTTGAAGGCGGTGCCCGCAGTGTCATCACATCGAGCGGCATGGCGGCGGTCGATCTCGTTCTCGCCCTGCTGGAGCCGGGCGATATGGTGGTGGCGCCGCACGATTGTTATGGCGGGACATATCGTTTGCTATCGGCGCGCGCGGCAAAAAAACATATCGATGTTACCTTTATCAATTTTTACGAAGATCATTTCGAAAGCAGGCTGCCCAAGTCAATCAAGCTGTTCCTGATCGAAACGCCGACAAACCCGTTGCTGCGTTTGATCGATATCGCAAAAATCTCCGGTCTCGCGAAGCGGTATGGCGCTTGGCTGGCTGTCGACAACACTTTCCTTTCTCCGGCGTTGCAAAGGCCGCTTTCTTTTGGTGCGGATTTCGCCATTCATTCGACAACGAAACTGATCAACGGGCACTCCGATGTTGTCGGCGGAGCTGTTATTTGCGCCGATGCGGCGCATCATGAAAAACTGCTGTGGTGGGCGAATTGTACGGGTGTCACAGGCTCGCCTTTTGATAGTTATTTGACCTTGCGTGGTCTGCGTACGCTTCATGTGCGCGCCAATCAGCAGCAGGCAACAGCAAGTTTCCTCGCCGGGCAGATTTCTGAAAAAAACCTCGCGAAAATTTATTACCCGGGTTTGACGTCGCATGCCGATCACGCTCTGATGCTTCGGCAGCAGCAAGGCCCGGGCTTTATGCTGAGCTTTGAAATGGCCGGAGGTATTTCCGCCGTCAAGAAATTCCTGAAAAAACTACACATCATCAAGCTCGCGCAAAGTCTCGGCGGTACTGAAAGCCTGATCTGTCATCCTGCAACAATGACGCATGCGGCCATGCCGGAAGCAGTGCGCCATCAGGCAGGAATTACCGATGGGTTGCTGCGCCTTTCGGTCGGCCTTGAGGCGCCGCAAGATCTGTTGCAGGATTTACTGGCCGGGTTTTCAGAATGACAATGTCGCTTGCGGTCTTGCTCAAGCCGCACTAGTTTTGCGGCATATGAAAAAGAAACCTGCAAAACTTCATCTCGAGAAGCAGTACGAAAAGGACAGCGATGCGCTCTATGATGCATTGCGCAGTCTTGAAAGCCGTCACGAACTTCGCGCGTTTTTCAAAGACCTCTGTACGCCTGCTGAAATTCGTGCTTTCGCCGAGCGCTGGCGCGTTGCCTGTCTCCTCGATGAAAGAAAACTGTCTTATCGCGATATCCGCGAGCAGACCGGCGTCAGCCTTGCGACCATCGGCCGCGTTGCCCGCTTTTTGATGCATGAGCCCCATCACGGCTATATCGCAGCTCTTAAAAAGCGCAAAAAATTGTCAAAATCCTGATTTTTTGCATCTTTTTTTGAATCTGAAGGCTTGTCAGGTACATGATATGATGTGTATCACTGTACTAATACGTTAGTACAGCTGAGGTTTGGAAAATGATTGAATCGCGCATCAGGATCGCCTTGCAGAAGAACGGCAGGCTGGCGGAAGACAGCATTGCCTTGCTTGGCAAATGCGGCCTGCACATCACACGCAGCAAGGACCAGCTGTTTTGCCGCATCAAAGAATTGCCGATTGACCTGCTGCTTTTGCGCGATGACGATATTCCGCATTTCATTCACGACGGCATCTGCGATCTCGGTATTGTCGGCGAAAACGTGTATGCAGAAACGCAGGCAACAAAGGACGATGATTTTGCAGCAACGATTGTCGATCGTCTCGGCTTTTCACAATGCCGGTTGTCGATTGCCGTTCCGGAAAATCTCGATTTCGTAAATGCGCAGTCTCTTGCCGGGCTGACAATCGCGACGTCTTATCCCGCTTTGCTAAAGAAGTTTCTGCGGGCGGAAAATGTCGCGGCAAAGACGCTCCTGATGAAAGGTGCTGTCGAAGTGGCGCCGCGCCTGAAAATCGCTGATGCTATTTGCGATATCGTTGCTTCCGGCGCGACGCTTGCGGCAAATAATCTGAAGGAGGTAGCCGTTCTTTTGCGCAGTGAGGCTTTGCTTATTCGCGCCGCAACAAAACTTTCACCTGAAAAAGAAGATGTGATTGCGCGCCTTGTCGCGCGCATGCGCGGCTCCATCCAGGCCGAAGACAGCAAATATATCATGCTGCATGCCGATAAAAACAAAATCGATGAAATCGTTCGCTATCTGCCGGGCGCCGAAACGCCAACCATTCTCCCCCTGAACGGTGCGCCGGATAAATACGCCATTCACGCCGTATGCCGCGAAACGGTATTCTGGGAGACGATGGAAAATCTGCAGGCGGCAGGGGCCAGTGCCATTCTTGTTTTGCCGATCGAAAAAATGCTCGCGCGGGATGCCTGAGATGCAGCTTGTGATATGGTCAAATCTGAATGAGAAGCAGAGGCGTGACGCCTTGCGCCGCCCGCTTACGCAAAAGAGTGCTGATATCAGTATAACTGTTGCCGACATATTTCGGAATGTTGAAAACAGCGGCGATTCTGCATTGCGTGACTACACAAAAAGTTTTGACGATGTTGACGTCGAAAAATTGCGGGTGCCTGCTGAAGAAATGGAGGCAGCAGTCACGTCGCTGGCGCCGGATCTTGCTGAAGCCATGCGTGTCGCTATTGCCAATATCCGCGCTTTCCATGCGCTTCAGAAGCCTCAAGAATATGACGTTGAAACCATGTCCGGCGTTCGATGTTCTTTTGCGTGGCGCGCTATCGAACGTGTCGGCCTTTACGTGCCGGGCGGAACCGCGCCGCTTTTTTCATCCGTACTGATGCAGGCGATTCCGGCCAAGATTGCGGGATGCAAAAAAATTGCTCTCTGTTCGCCGCCAGATAAAAAAACCGGCAAGATCCCGCAAGTTATTCTGGCTGCCGCGTCTCTTTGCGGCGTCGATAAAGTTTATGCAGTTGGTGGTGCGCAGGCGATTGCCGCGCTGAGTTTTGGCACTGAAACGATCCCGCAAGTCGATAAGATTTTCGGTCCCGGTAATGCCTATGTCATGCGTGCGAAGGAATATGCGGCGCAGCTTGATGACGGTCCGGCGATCGATATGCCGGCAGGACCGTCCGAAGTGATGGTGGTTGCCGATAACGCCGCTTCGCCGCAATGGGTTGCCGCCGATCTTCTCGCGCAGGCCGAGCATGATGAACAGGCACAGGCCATGCTGGTCTGTTTTTCGAAAGATTTTGCTGCGCAGGTTCAAGGCGCACTCAAGCAACAGATCGAAAATCTGCCGCGCCGCGCGATTGCTGAAAAAAGCATTGCTCATGCAAAGGCGATTTGCGTTGAAAATAGAGATGATGCTGTACATGTCGTGAATACCTACGCTCCGGAACATCTCATCCTTCAATGTGAAAAGGCGCAGCAGCTGGTTCCGCAAATTGATAATGCGGGCGCTATTTTTGTCGGTGCTATGACGCCTGAAACGGCAGGCGACTACGCCAGCGGCGCGAACCATGTTTTGCCGACATCCGGAAGATGTAGGGCATATAGTGGTTTATCTGTTTTGAGTTTCATGAAAAATATTACAGTCCAGACATTAAGCTCCGCTGGCTTTCATAAGCTCGCACCGTCTCTTGTCACATTGGCGCGTGCCGAGGGTCTTGAAGCGCACGCACAAGCTGTGTTGTACCGCATGGAGAAGGTGTGATGCAAATTTTTCAAAACATTATCCGCCCTGAACTGCTCTCAATCGCACCTTACAAATCGGCGCGCAGTGAATCGTCCGGTCACATGCCTGCTATTGCGCTCGATGCGAACGAATGTCCCTGGCCGCCGTTCGCGGCGGATGCTGAAAATACACCTCTTCATCGCTATCCTACACAGCAGCCGCAAGATCTGTTGCAGCGGCTTGCTGCGATTTATAATGTTGCGCCCGAGGCGATTTTTATCGGTCGTGGCAGCGATGAGGGGATCGATTTGTTGGTGCGCCTCTGCTGCCGTGCAGGGCAAGACAGCATTTTAATCTGCCCGCCGACATTTGGCATGTACGAATTTTATGCGAATGTGCAAGCGGCGGCAGTTCAACATGTGCCGTTGCTTGCCGAGACTTATCAGCTCGATGTGCCAGCTATTTTATCCGCATGTAGCGAGAAGACGAAACTTTTATTTATTCCCTCGCCGCATGCGCCGATGGGGCATTTCATAAACAGGCAGGATGTTTTGCAACTTTGCGAAACTTTGAAGGATAAAGCGCTGGTGATTGTCGATGAAGCCTATGTCGAATTCAGTGGCATGCCAGAGGGTTTCGTCGATCAATTGGTGAAATACGAAAACCTTGTCATTTTGCGAACGTTGTCGAAAGCGCATGCGCTGGCGGGTGAAAGGCTTGGCTGCGTGATCGCAAATCCGCTGCTGGTCTCTTATTTGCAACGTATTGCGGCGCCTTACCCGCTGCCGCAAAGCGTCATCAAGACGGCCTTGCAGGCTTTAAGTGCAGCGGGCCTCGCACGCACGCGCGATTTAAGGCGCATTCTTGTTGGCGAGCGCACGCGCATGAAAAAAATGCTGCTGCAATCACCGCGAGTAAAAAAGATTTTTCAAAGCGAGGCAAATTTCCTGCTGTTGCAGACTGAAAATGCCATTGATTTCATGCAGACGCTTTTATCGTTCGGTATTCGCGCGCGCAGCCGGAGCGGCGACTTGCCGGAAGCTGTACGCCTCACGATTGGTACGCCGCAAGAAAACGATGCAGTCCTGCAGGCGCTTGATATCCCTCTTGAAGATGAGAAACTGTCTTCGGAAGAACGTTTCGCCAGCGTTCAGCGCGCCACGCGCGAGACGGCGATCAATATCACCGTAAATCTTGATCACTATGCTCCACCGATGATTAGCTCGGGGATCGGCTTTTTCGATCATATGCTGCAGCAGGTCGCGACACACGGACATTTTGCACTGACGCTGAATTGCCGTGGCGATCTGGACGTTGACGCGCATCATACGATCGAAGACTGCGGCATAGCGCTTGGTGAAGCCCTGCGCCGTGCGCTTGGCGATAAAAAAGGCGTGGCGCGCTTTGCTTTTACGGCGCCGCTGGATGAAGCCGTGGCTAGTGTCGTGCTTGATCTGTCCGGGCGCGCGTTTTCGCAGTTTGAGGGTGCTTTTCCTGCGCAAATGATTGGCGAGATGCCAAGCGAAATGGTGCCCCACTTTTTTACGTCGTTCGCAAACGCCTTGCAGGCAGCGCTACACATTAAAGTAGAGGGCGACAACGCGCACCACATGGCCGAAGCCTGTTTTAAAAGTCTGGGCCGCGCCTTGCGCCAAGCTGTACAGCGCGAGGGCGCGGAACTGCCGTCGACAAAGGGTGTGCTGTGATCGCGGTCATCGATACGGGTGTCGCCAATATCTCATCGGTGATGGCTGCATTGACGCGTCTTGGCAGCAGAGCAAGTGTAACGGCAGAACATGAAGAAATTTCTTCCGCAAGTCATGTGATTTTCCCCGGCGTCGGCGCTGCAAATGCGGCGATGGCACGCCTGCGGGCAAGCGGTCTTGATCATTTAATCGTAAAGCTTACGCAACCCGTGCTTGGCATCTGTCTCGGGATGCAGCTTTTGTTCGAAAAATCGGAAGAAGGTGAAACGGATGGCCTCGGGGTTCTTGCCGGGCAGGTGATGAAAATGAAAACCGCAAAAGACTGCACCATTCCGCACATGGGCTGGAACAGTCTTGATCTTGTACAAAAAGATCATCCGTTGTTCGAGCAGATTGATTCCGGCGCTTACGTGTATTTCGTGCATAGCTATGCGGTTTTGCCTTCAGTCGTGACATTGGCGACAACCAGCCATGCTGCGTCCTTTACAGCTGTCGCGGGCCGGGCCAATTTTTTTGGTGCGCAGTTCCATCCCGAACGTTCTGGTATTGCAGGCGCGCAGTTTTTGAGGAATTTTTTAAGGCTGTAGAAAAATGGATATTTTCCCGGCAATCGATCTTCGAAACGGCGAATGTGTGCGTCTTGCGCAAGGCGCATTCGATCGTGTCACGGTCTATGAGAAAGATCCGTTACTGCAGGCGAAAAGATTTCATGGCGAAGGCGCAGCATGGCTACATGTCGTCGATCTTGATGGTGCGAAGGCGGGTGCGCCGCAACAGGCGGAGATCATATCTGCTCTTGCTATGCAGTCCGGCCTTGCCGTGCAGGCTGGCGGCGGTGTCCGCGAAACGGCGCATATTGAAACGCTTCTTGGTGCCGGCGTGAGGCGCGTTATAATCGGCTCACTTGCCGTGACGGATCCGCAACGCGTGAAGGAATGGTTCGAAAAATTTGGTGCGGAGAAAATTGTGCTGGCTTTCGATGTGCGTTTGAACGACGGCGCGCCGGAAATCATGCTGCATGGCTGGCAGAGTGGCAGTGGGCAAAACCTGTTTTCCTGCCTTGAGAATTATCTTGAAGATGGTCTAAGAACGGTTCTTTGCACCGATATCACGCGCGACGGGATGATGACGGGCGGCAACACTGCGCTTTATCAAAGTATCCTGCAAAGGTTTCCGCAGCTCGATCTGCTCGCATCCGGGGGCGTCGGCACGCTTCAGGATATCGCCGATATTCGCAGCACAGGTGCGGCAGGCGCGATCGTCGGCAAGGCGCTGTATGAAAACCGTTTCACGTTGAGGCAGGCTTTGGCGGAGGCGCACGATGCTCGCTAAGCGGATTGTTCCTTGTCTCGATGTTAAGGATGGCAAAGTCGTCAAGGGTGTACGTTTCCGCGGGCACGATGTTGTCGGTGATATCACCGATCTTGCACAGCGCTACCGCGATGAAGGCGCGGATGAGCTTGTTTTCTACGACATTACCGCCAGCGCTGAAGATCGCGCCGTCGATACGAGGTGGGTTCGGTGCGTTGCGGATCTGCTCGACATGCCTTTTTGTGTTGCCGGTGGTATTCGCACAGTCGATCAGGCGCGGCATATTTTATACAGCGGCGCCGACAAGATTTCCCTGAATTCGCCGGCGTTGGAAAATCCTTCGCTTGTCGACACTCTGGCGCGGGAATTCGGCAGCCAGTGTATTGTCATCGGTATCGACAGCTTCGAGCAGGACGGATTTTACCGCGTTCATCAGTATACGGGCGATGTAGCAAGAACATTTGCAACGCAGCGTCTGACATTTGAATGGGCGCGCGAGGTTGTCGATCGCGGTGCAGGCGAAATCGTTCTCAATTGCATGAACCGGGATGGCGTAAGGCAGGGATATGATCTTGCGCAGTTGAAATCTTTGCGCGATATGATTTCCGTACCGCTGGTCGCTTCGGGTGGTGCAGGCGCAGCGCAGCACTTTTATGATGTTTTTACGCAGGCGAATGTTGACGGCGCGCTGGCTGCAAGTGTTTTTCATAAAGGTGTGATCGGTATTTCCGATCTCAAAAAATTCCTAAAAGCGCAGGGAGTTCGCATCCGGCCATGATCAGTGAAAATGAAATTTCTGCCCTCGACTGGCAAAAGTCAGAAGGGCTTCTTCCTGCGATTGTACAGGACAATACAACTCTGCGCGTTTTGATGCTCGGTTACATGACGCAGGATGCCTTGCACCAGACAATTGAAAGCGGGGAGGTGGTGTTTTACAGCCGTAGTCGTCAAACGCTGTGGCGTAAGGGCGAAACCTCGGGTAACACCCTGTCTTTGCGGGATATCAAAATCGATTGCGACAGCGATACGCTTCTTATTATGGCGGAACCCAAAGGCCCGACATGTCATAAAGGCACGCAAAGCTGTTTTGGCGAAAGTGGTGTCGATTTAAGTATTCTGGGCGATCTTGCAAAAACAGTTGCGTCACGCCGCAGCTCTGAAGCCTCAAAGAGTTATACCAGTCAGCTTTTCGCAAGCGGCATCGCGCGGATCGCGCAAAAAGTCGGCGAGGAGGGCGTTGAAGTGGCGCTCGCCGCAGTATCGCAACCCGAAAAATTAGCGGAAGAGTCGGCCGATCTTTTATATCACTTGGTCGTTTTACTTGAAGCGTCCAACCTTTCCTTGCAGGATGTTTTTTCAGTTTTGCGCCAGCGTGCGAATAAAAGCGGTGCTGCCTCATGAATTATCAAGAAATGTTTTCTCCGTTTTTGAATGCGGCGGCCGATGAGGCGCGCCGAATTGCACTAAGTTATTTTCGGAAAAGCTTTAGCGTCGATGAAAAATCGGACCGTACGCCTGTTACCCAGGCGGATCGCCAGATCGAAGCGTCATTTCGTGCGCAGCTTGCAAAAATATTTCCGGAACATGGCATTATTGGCGAGGAGTACGGTATGGACAAAGCGGGTGCCGAGTTTGTCTGGGTGATCGACCCGATCGACGGCACAAAATCTTTTGCTGTTGGCCGGCCCTTGTTCGGCACGGTGATCGGCCTGATGCATCACGGCCAGCCTGTTGCCGGAATGGTCGATCAGGCTTTTACCGAAGAGCGCTGGATCGGCTTTCAAAATGCAGGTGCGCATTTCAATGGCAGGAAAATATCCGTCGCTGCGGAGCGCCCGCTTGAGACGGCGCGGAGTTTTTTCGGCGCGCCGAATATTTTCACGAAACAGGATTTGCCGAACATTCTGCGCTTAAGCGAAATTGTGAAATGGCCGCATTTCGGCTGTGATTGTTATGCTTATGGCCTGCTGGCGATGGGTTGCATCGACCTGGTCATCGAGCAGGATTTGAAATGGCATGATATTGCCGGAATTCTTCCCCTTATTACGGAAGCGGGCGGGCATGTTCAAAGCTGGTCGGGAAAGGCACTGTCCGAAAACTGGGATGGCACGATTATCGCTGCGAGCGGGCAAAAGCTGGCGCAATCTGCGGCGGAATTTTTGGCGCGCTAAGCGGCAAGCTTACAGGTTGTGGAATTTTTTCCAGATGGATGCAACTTCGCCCGGCATCGTCATTGGGTCAAACGGTTTTGAAATGACACCAGCCGCACCGAGCTTGACGTAATCCTCAATCTCAGACGATTGCACGCGCGCCGTCATGAAAATGACGGGTATTTTATCCAGCTTCGTATTTGTACGCATGCGCTTTAATGTTGAAGGCCCGTCGAGGCCCGGCATCATCACGTCGAGAATGATCAGGTCGGGATTGATTTCGTCCGCCTTGTCGACGGCGCTTTGCCCATCATTGCATGCCGTCACGGAAAAGCCGCCGACTTTTTCAAGCGAAAGCCTGACAATATCGAGAATGTTGGAATCGTCATCGACGCAGAGAATATTTTTAAGAGCGGATGTCATAAAAGCTCCGATGTGCGGAACGATGAATGACAAATCTTAAAATAGCGTCGAGCAATATCGTTAATGTGTTTCGTTAGGCTGCGAGGGCCGTGGCGCGCGGCAGCTCGATCCAGAAGGTCGTTCCCTGGCCCGGCTTGCTCTCGAAGTCGATCGTGCCGCGCATATGTTCGATCAGCTGTTTGCTGATGTAAAGGCCAAGCCCCGTGCCGCCTTTCTGGCGTGTGATGGACGAATCAGCCTGCGAAAACTTGCTGAAAATACGTGGTTTGAATTCATCTGAAATTCCTGCACCGGAGTCGCGAACCAGTACGCGCACTTTATCTGCATCGTTCAAAACAGAAATAACAACCGTGCCGCCTTCAGGAGAAAACTTCGCGGCGTTTGACAAAAGGTTAGTCAGGACCTGCACCATGCGGCTGGCGTCAGCCATCACCGGCGGGTTTTGCTCCGGCAAGCTCAGGGAAAAGCTGACGTTCAGGCGGTCGGCATAAGCCTTGTTGGCTTCTGCAGCCTGCTTGACAAGATCGTTCAGGTTTTCTCGCACCATGTTGAAGCGCATCTGCCCGGAAACGATTTTATCAATGTCGAGAATATCATTAATGAGCACGAGCAGCCTTTCGCTGTTCTGGTGTGCTATGTTGACGAGGTGATTGGCCGTTTCGGAAAGTTCATTCGACATCGTACCGGCGATCAACCCGAGCGAGCCACGGATGGATGTTAACGGCGTGCGCAATGCGTTCGATTTCTTTTTGCTCCGACATATCGATAATCTGTGAAATGAAATATTGCGGTACGCCGGAATTATCGCGCACGAGCGAGACATTAAGCAAGACCCAGATCACGCGGCCGCTTTTATGGAAATATCTTTTATCCATCTGGTAATGACTGATGTCGCCGTGGAGAACTTTTGCAACAAATTCCATGTCGCGATTTAAATCTTCAGGATGCGTCATCGTCTGGAAATCTGTTTTAAGCAATTCTTCCTGTGTATAGCCGAGAAGCTGGCATAGTGCAGGATTAACGCGGATCCATTTTCCCGAAGGATCGACCAGCGCCGTACCGACAGCCGCATTCTCGATCGCGAGGCGGAATGTTTCTTCGCTGGCTTTCAGCGCTTTCTGGCTGGCGATAATTTCCTTGGTCTGTTCGTCGACAAGCTCACGCACGCGCTCTTCGCGTTTTGCAAACATCAGCAAGAAGGCGCCCAGCAGGCAGGAGAACAAAATTCCGCCGATAAGAATAAAGGTTGGACTGTTTGATCTTTCGCTGAATTCGAAAGCGTCTGTACTCACCCATTCGATCAGCCACGGCTGCTGGAAAATATCGATTTTTTTGCTGACCACAAACAGCGGCTTGTGCTGGCTTGTGCCATTACTGTCGAAAATAAGTTCTTTGGCGTCTTCCTTCCCGCCGTCATAAATTTTCAGGTTAAGCGTGCTGCCCTGGCTTTTGGTCAGGTCGGCCAGGGAATTTTTGCCGATGAAAGCTGCATAGACCCAGCCGCGAAAGGCTTCGTGGCGCTGCTGAAGTGTTTCAAGCGGCTTGTTCGGAAGGTAAGTCGGGTAGAGAAGTAAAAAGCCAGGGCTGTTTGTCGTATCCTGAACAAGAAGAATACGTTTTGTAATGGCTGCCGTTCCGCTGTCTTTTGAAAGCAGCGCGGCTTCACGCCTGTTTTTTTCAAAGGCGATGTTCAATCCCAAAGCAGGCGAATTAGCGCGATGCGGTTCGACATAGCTGATGATGAAAAGCTCGTTCGCTTGCAGCTTGGGATGAATAGTAAAGTTCGGGCGCCCGTCTTTTTTTAAGCGCTCTTCAAAACGCGTAGCATTTTCCGGTCTGACCTCATTGATAAAGCCGACACCGCTGATGCCCTTGAAATTGTTGTTGAGTTGCAAGGAAGAAACATATGTTCCCCATTCCTCATTCGAAACAAAATCCGAACCGGAAAAAAATCCTGCGCCGCCCAATAGTGCCTGATTATAGCTGGCAAGACGTTGCAAAAGCGCTTTTTCGTTTTCCTGCGCGAGAAGTTTGAAATTGCTATAGGCGCGCGCATAATTATTTTCGGAAGCGAGTTTCCATGAATAAAAAGTAATGCCGATCGGCAGCATTAGCAGCAGCATTGAAAAATAAGGAAGCTTGCCGAGCTGCCTGCCACGCCAGTTGAGCTTCGACTGCCGCACCGGCGATAGCAGAACAAGCGGCAGGAACAGCATTACGCCGAAAACATCGCCGCTCCACCATGTCAGCCAGGTGTTGATGAAATTGTCGGCAGTGATTTTTTGATAAAGCCACAATGTAATCACACCGACAGACGGGGCGACAAGACAAGACACGGGACCTGTTAAGAAAAGCAATGTGAAGGCATCGCGTATTTTTTGAAACGAAAGCGGCAGTCCTATAAAAGCTTTCGTCAGCCGGTAGCCAAGCAATGCCTGAAGCGTTGAGCCGATAGCGATGCAGCTTGCAAACAAGACGATACCACTATTGAGGTCCGCGCCTGAAAGGCTAATTGCAATATAAGTGTTGAGAAAAAATGAGCCGATAAAAACACCGGGCCATAATTGCCAGCCGTAAAGCAGCATCATGCCGATCGAAATACCGGATGGCGGCCAGATAACAGTCGCGTAGCCGGGTGGAATGGCAATCAGAAGTCCCAGCCTGCCGAAAAGAAAATACAGTAACGCCAGAATAATCATTTTCGGCAGAAGACTGTCATGCGTGAAAAGACTGGAAGATCTTGCAGACTTCATTTTTGGCTCAAAACAATTGTTGAAGGGGCGGGCGCGGGATGAAGTATCCCTAAAGTGAACAGAGTGGCGCCATCTTACGCAAATGACGTTTCTGTTTTATCAACAATGTGATGTAATTTTGATGATCAGGGGTTTGCGCGCATGGATGCAACAGTGACCTGGTTGCCATTGCCCTTGTAGGCGAGTTCATCAAAACCGAGGAGATTTGCCTTTGCAATACCGCGGCCATTGGCCTGTGTTGCGCGTGCGGGCTCAATTTCCAGAAATGGCCGCCAGTCGAAGCCGCTGCCTTGATCGATAACGGTTGTTTCCATTTTTCCGTTCTGATCAGAGAAAAGCACGATAACTTTCTTCCTGGCGTTTTCAGGGTTTTTCAGGCGCTTTTCAACTTCTTCTTCCCATTGGCGTGCCGCAAGAAGTTTACGTTTTTCTTCAAAGCCGATGCCGAGATTTCCATGTTCAATCGCGTTCAAAAGCAATTCATACAGGCCTGAAACTGCAAGCTCCGGGTTTGGAAAACGGTTGCCGAGCCCGAAAGCAAGGCCTTGCGCTTCTTCCGGCGTCTGCAGATGAAATTCGCCTTTGACGAAGGTGCCAAGCGCATCGCGCTGTCTTGCAGAGCGTTCCTCGAACCATTCTTTCTGTTTGCGTTCACGGAGCCCTGCGCGAACGAGCGCAAGCAGCATGTTTTCTTCGTAAGGTTTCGTCAGATAATAATAAACGCCGGCACGCATCCCCTCGACGACTTCTTCCGGGGAGTCCGCTGCCGTCTGCATCAGAATAGGAATATGCCGGAGTTTTGCATCGGCTTTCAGGCGCTTTGCGAGTTCCAGTCCGTCCATATTCGGCATGCGCCAGTCCGTGACGACGAGGTCATAATTCTGACTCTTCAATTTTCCGAGAGCGGCAAGACCATCTTCCGCTTCATCGACATCATAACCAGCGCGTTGCAGGTAAGCAGAAAGAATGCGCCTGTTCGTGACTTCGTCTTCAACGAGTAAAATGCGCTCCATTTCATCCTCAAAGAAAAGTTGAAAATTTTGTTAAAGATCACTGCGACTACAACTCCGCATTATGCGGGAAGTTGCCTACAACTATAACTAGACTCGAGATGTTAATCCTCAACTAACAGTCTTGGTTTAGGATGCTTCGCGTCGTCTGAAATTTCTAATCTTTTCTCCGTTGCGTTTTGAGTCGTGTTCCATGGCGAAGCCCCTGCCAGATAGCCGCGTTTCTTCACAAACAAGCCAAGTGGCACCTTCACAAAAGGACGCCGAGCTTGAAGCGAAGCTGCATCAAGGGCATGACGCCAATCTTGAATTCCAGAAAAGAAGCCAGCTCGACGGCAGCGTTCTTTTTGGCGCCGAAAGCGAAATTGCATCGACATATATTCAAT
>JAZKID010000105.1:0-7249 GCA_040385045.1 Pseudomonadota bacterium
TGCCGCTGGTCTGCCTGTGGCGCGGCGTGCGTGACGAGCCCGGGCGCTACGGGCTGGCTTTGTTCATATCTCTTGAAATCACCTATGTTCTGAGCGGCCTGTTCGGCATCATGTTCGGGCAGGATCTGATGGATACGGTGTTCATTTCAGCAACCGCGATTGCCGCTTATCTGGTTTTTGGCGAGAACAATCGCGAAACAGGCCCTCAAACGAGCGGTCAAGCCTAATCCGAACTTGCGCTTTGCCGCGTTTTTAGGCATGAACGGTGAACGCGGGTTGCAAAGCCTCGCAGCCACCTTCAGGAGCAATACCCATTCGCCGACCTTTTACGCGCCCGCCGCAACAGAGTGAAAAAGACGGGCCCCGCATCAACCACGACATCCGCTCAAGAGACGTGCAGCTTATCGACGCCGAAGGCGTCAATCGTGGAACAGTCCAGACATTCGAAGCCATGAAACTTGCCGAAGAGGCCGGTCTTGATCTTGTCGAGATTGTGCCGACGGCCACGCCGCCTGTCTGCAAGATCGTCGATTACGGCAAATATAAATTTCAGGCCCAGAAAAAAGCCGCCGAAACGCGCCGCAAACAAAAGGTCGTCGAGATCAAGGAGATCAAGATGCGCCCGAACATCGACAAGCATGACTACGATGTGAAAATGCGGCAAATCCTCGGCTTCTTCGAAGAGGGCGATAAGGTGAAGCTCACTTTACGCTTCCGTGGCCGTGAAATGGCGCATCCGGAGCTTGGCATGCGCGTACTCCAGCGCGTCAAGGACGATACGGCCGAGGTCGCAAAAGTGGAATTCGAGCCGCGCATGGAAGGCCGTCAGGCCACCATGATTTTGGGGCCGAAATAACTTCAAGGCATCTGAAGCAGTTGCCTTTTTTCTCCAGTTGAGACATAACCACCCCTTCGGCAGGCAGGCTATAGGGACGCCTTGTTTGCCGTTTCAAGCGCCGCTTTGGCGCTTTTTTAGCTTAACCGATTGATGCGAAAGCATTTTTCGGCAACCACGGAGAAGCCAAGTGCCCAAACTGAAGACCAAAAGCGGCGTGAAAAAACGCTTCAAGCTCACCGGTACCGGGAAAGTCAAACTGACCCAGGCCGGCAAACGTCACGGCATGATCAAGCGGACAAACAAACAGCTCCGCAACCAGCGCGGCACCACGATCGCCGCGCCGGGCGATGCAGCCAAAATCATCAAATGGATGCCATACGCATAACATTGAAAAGTCGACCAGATTTTTCAGACCATATTCGCATCACATCAACGACGTTAACTAATAGAGCTTAGGAGAACTTACATGGCCCGCATTAAACGTGGCGTTACATCACGCGCCAAACATCAGAAAATTCGTAAAGCGGCGAAAGGCTTTTACGGCCGCCGCAAAAATACCATCCGTGCTGCGAAGAACGCTGTCGAGCGTGCGCAGCAATACGCTTATATCGGCCGCAAGCTGAAGAAGCGTAATTTCCGCGCACTCTGGATCCAGCGCATCAACGCGGCTGTTCGCCTCGTTGACATTGAGATGACGTATTCGCGGTTTATTTCCGGTCTTGCCAAGGCGGGTCTCGAGATCGACCGCAAAATGCTGTCCGAACTCGCAATCGCAGAACCGGCAGCTTTCGCTGTCGTCGTCGAACAGGCCAAAGCTGCGCTTCCAAAAGCGGCTTAACATTTAAAAAAGTCGGCTCTGGCATTTTCCCCGTCAGGGCCTTCCCGCTCTGACGGATTTTTTTATTTTATCATGACCGATCTCACATCTCTTGAAGCTTCACTGCTCAGCGAAATTGGTGCCGCCGCCGATGAGGCCTCGCTTGAGAATGTGCGTGTCGCGTCCTTGGGAAAAAAAGGCAGCATTTCCGATTTATTGAAAATGCTCGGCACCATGTCGCCCGACGAGCGTAAGGTGAAGGGGCCGGTCATCAACGGCCTAAAAGATAAAATCACCACTGCGCTCGCCGAGAAAAAAACACAACTGCACCAGGTAAAGCTTAATGAGCGTCTCCAATCGGAACGCGCCGATATCACGCTTCCTGTTTTGCAAAGCGGTCTCGAAAGCGGGCGCATCCACCCCATCACGCAAGTGCTGGATGAGATTACGGCCATTTTTCACGACATGGGTTTTGCCGTTGCCGAAGGGCCGGATATCGAAACGGATGAGCTCAATTTCACGCTGCTGAACTTTCCTGAAGGCCATCCCGCGCGTGAAATGCACGATACGTTTTTCATGCCTTCATCTGACGGCAAGAAGCGCGTGCTGCGCACGCATACAAGCCCGGTGCAGATCCGCACCATGCAGAACGTCAAACCGCCGATCCGCGTGATTATCCCGGGCCGCACCTACCGGCACGATTCAGACCAGACGCACACGCCGATGTTTCACCAGTGCGAAGGTCTCGTCATCGACGAGCATGCGCACATGGGCCATATGAAATGGGTACTGGAAGAATTCTGCAAAGCATTCTTCGAAGTGCCGAGCGTCAAGATGCGTCTGCGTCCTTCGCATTTCCCGTTCACCGAGCCTTCCGCCGAAGTCGATATTCAGTGCTCGCGCAAGGGCGGCGAAGTGCGTTTCGGCGAGGGTGACGACTGGATGGAAATCCTTGGCTGCGGCATGGTGCATCCGAACGTCCTGAAAAATTGCGGGCTCGATCCCGACAAGGTTCAGGGCTTTGCGTGGGGCATGGGGATCGACCGTCTTGCGATGCTGAAATACGGCATGCCGGACCTGCGCGATTTCTTTTCCGGAGATATGCGCTGGATCGAGCATTATGGTTTTCGTCCGCTCGATATCCCGAACCTTATTCGCGGGTTGTCGTCATGAAGTTCACATTTTTATGGCTGAAAGATCATCTCGATACGACGGCCAGCGTCGATGAGATTGTGCAGAAGCTCACCGCTATCGGCCTTGAGGTCGAAACTGTCGAAGACAAGGCAAAAGCGCTGAAAGATTTCAAAATCGCGCATGTCGTCTCTGCAGAAAAACATCCGAATGCAGACCGGTTGCGTTTGTGTATGGTGGATGTTGGCGAGAGTGCACCCATTCAAGTCGTTTGCGGTGCGCCGAATGCACGCGCAGGCATGAAGACCGTATTTGCAGCACCCGGCACGTATATTCCCGGAAAAGATTTTACAATCGATGTCGGCACCATTCGCGGCGTGGAAAGCCGCGGCATGTTGTGCTCGGCCGATGAGCTGAATATCGGCGGCGAAAACGACGGCATTCTCGATCTTCCTCAGGATGCGCCTGTCGGTACGAATTACGCCGAATGGGCCGGTCTTGACGATTCCGTTATTGAAATCGCGCTGACGCCGAACCGTCCTGATTGCACGGGTGTGCGCGGCATTGCACGCGATCTGGCGGCTACCGAAATCGGCGATCTGAAACCGGCTGAAGCAAAGCCAGTTAAAGGTAGCTTTGCCAATTCTTTTGCGCTGAAGATCGAGCTTGATCATCAACCGCACTGGTGCCCCGCCTTTGCCTTGCGACTTTTGAAAAATGTCAAGAACGGTGCGTCGCCGGTTTGGATGCAAAAGCGCCTGCAGGCGATTGGTCTTCGGCCGATCAATGCGCTGGTCGACCTCACCAACTATTTCACCTTCGACATCGCGCGCCCGCTCCACGTTTTCGATGCCGACAAGGTAAAGGGTGCACTTGTCGTACGCGCCGCGAAAAAAGACGAAACGTTCGAAGCGCTCGATGGAAAAACATATACGCTCGATGAGTCCATGTGCGTCATTGCTGACGACAGCGGCGTGATTTCGCTGGCCGGTATCATGGGCGGCAAGGCAACGGGCTGTGATGAAAATACCAAAAATGTTTTGATTGAATGTGCCTTGTGGGACCCGCTCAACATTGCGCAGACAGGCCGCAAACTCGGCGTGTCCAGCGATGCGCGCTATCGTTTCGAGCGCGGTGTCGATCCGCAGGGTGTTGCGAACGGTATCGAATGTGCCAGCAGTCTCGCGATAGAAATGTGCGGCGGAGACATTTCCGATATCACCTGGCATAAAAATATCGCTGATGATAACCGCATTATTATTTTCTCTTCCTCTGAAGTGAAGCGCCTCACAGGCGCCGACCTCCTGCATCAGGAAATTAAGATTATTCTCGAACGTCTCGGTTTCTGGCTGTCCGGCGACCACGCGGAATGGCGTGTCGCACCGCCAAGCTGGCGCCCGGATATTTACGGTAAGGCCGATCTTGTCGAAGAAGTCATCCGTATTGCCGGGCTTGACCGCGTTATGTCTACGCGCCTTCCTGCTGCCGATAGCGTCAATGCGCCGGTGCTTACTTTGCCGCAGAAAAGAAAAACGGCGGCGCAGCGCGTGCTTGCCGCGCGCGGTTTGTGCGAAGCCGTGACATGGTCGTTCATTTCTGAGCCGCAGGCGAAAATGTTTGGCGGCGGTCAGGATGAATTGAAAGTCGCCAATCCCATTTCCGTAGAAATGGCGGTGATGCGGCCAAGCCTTTTGCCCGGCCTCATCATGGCGGCGCGGCAGAATGAAGATCGCGGCGTGTCTCATGCAGCACTGTTCGAAGTCGGGCAGGTGTTCAAGGGTCTGGAGCCGAAGGACCAGTTCGTTCTGGCGTCGGGCTTGCGCGGACAGGCAGATCGTCACTGGTCGCGGAAGGAAACGCATGCCGATGTGTTCGATGCCAAGGCCGATTGCGTTGCTGTACTGTCGGCGCTTGGCGCGCCAGATAATATTCCGGTGACGCGCGATGCGCCCTCATGGTTTCATCCCGGCCGTTCCGGCACATTCCGCCTTGGACCGAACGTCATCGCCCATTTCGGTGAACTGCACCCGGCGATTGTCGAACATCACAAATTGAGCAGTGGTGCGGCAGCGTTCGAGATTTTCATCGATGCCCTGCCAGTACCGAAAACGAAGCCGACACGCACAAAGCCAAAACTCGCTTTGAGCGTGCTGCAACCCTTGCGCCGCGATTTTGCCTTCACGCTCGACGAGCATGTCGAGGCTGCGGAAGTACTCAAGGCGGCGCGCGGCGCCGACAAGGCACTGATCACGGACGTCACGGTCTTCGACGTCTATCAGGGCGCGGGTATCCCTTCCGGCAAAAAATCGCTGGCGATTGAGGTCACCCTTCAGCCGCAGGACAAAACACTGACCGAGCCTGAAATCGACGCAGTTGCGCAGAAGATTATCGCCGCCGTGACAAAAGCGACGGGCGCGTCGCTACGCTCCTAGAGACCATGGATTCCCTCGATCAAAAGCTCGCTGACACCGCCGCACTGATCGAAGGAACGCTCTCGCATCTTCTCAATAATCACGCTTATCCGCAGCGCCTTCACGAGGCGATGCGTTATGCGGCCTTGAACGGCGGCAAGCGCATCCGCCCTTTTCTCGTTATCGAGACGGCAAAACTTTTCGACGTTGAGGACAAAACGAGCCTGCCTGTCGCCGCCGCGCTTGAATGCGTGCATTGCTACTCGCTTGTTCATGACGATCTGCCGAGTATGGACGACGATACGCTTCGTCGCGGCAAGCCGACATTGCACATCGCGTATGACGAGGCGACCGCTATCCTCGCGGGCGATTCCTTGCTCACGCTGGCTTTTGAAATTTTGAGCAAAATGGAAATTGCGCCCGCAATATCCTTGCAGCTTGTGCATCAGCTAAGTGTCGCTTCCGGTGCAGCAGGTATGGCAGGCGGGCAAATGCTCGACCTTTCAGCCGAAGGACGTTTTGGAACTAGGGGGGCTTTTGATGAAACGCAGATCATCGAATTGCAGGCGCGCAAGACCGGCGCACTCTTACGATATGCAGCGCGTGCATGCGCACTGCTCGGTGGCGCCAATGAAACACAGCTCGAATCGCTGACACATTATGGCGAAATGCTCGGCATCCTCTTTCAGCTCGCCGATGATCTCATTGATGCGACAGGCGATGCATCAAAAGAAGGAAAAGCAGTTGCGAAAGATGCGGCGCGCGGTAAGGCGACATTGATTGGCTTGCTCGGTATCGAAGCGGCGCGCGAACGCCTGATACAGCTTGCCGTGCTTTGTGAAAAAGAATTGAACGGTTTTGATGATGCCGAAACGTTATGCGCTTTGCCGCGTGCTCTGGCTGCCCGCGCGTTGTGAATAGCGCTGCACAATATAATCCTGCACCATATTCTTGAAATCATCGGCAAGCGCAGGCCCGCGCAGCGTCGCGGCTTTTTTTCCGTCGATAAAAACGGGCGCGACCGGGCTTTCACCCGTACCGGGCAACGAAATCCCGATATCGGCGTGCTTGCTTTCGCCCGGCCCGTTGACGATGCAGCCCATCACGGCGATGTTCAGCGTTTCGACGCCGGGATAATCCTGCTTCCATTGCGGCATCGACGCGTAAATCCAGCTTTGAATGTCGCTTGCCAGTTGCTGAAACACTGTGG
The DNA here is from genome assembly GCA_040385045.1 of Pseudomonadota bacterium. GTDB lineage: Bacteria > Pseudomonadota > Alphaproteobacteria > Rhizobiales > UBA4765 > JAZKID01. Next base: position 6,408 of record JAZKID010000105.1, read on the forward strand.
ATGTGGTGCGCCCGCAACCGGGGCAGGCGGCAACCAGCGGCACGAAGGTGCGAAGGCCCATCGTTTGCAAAATTTCCTGCGCTACTTTCACTTCCAGAGTTCGGTCGCCATTCGGCTCCGGCGTGAGTGAAATGCGGATTGTATCGCCGATCCCCTGCTGCAAGAGAACCGACATCGCGGCGCTCGATGCCACAATCCCTTTCGAGCCCATGCCTGCTTCGGTGAGGCCAAGATGCAGTGCATGGTCGCCGCGCGCGGCGAGGGCGGAATAAATCGCGATTGAATCCTGCACCTGGCTGACTTTCGCGGACAGGATAATCTTGCTGCGCGGCAGTCCCAGCTCTTCGGCGCGCGCTGCAGAATAAAGCGCCGATTGCACGACAGCCTCGCGCGTCACTTCGCGCGCGGTCAGCGGTGAACCGTTAGCGGCATTGTCGTCCATCAGTTTCGTCAGCAGCGCTTCATCCAGCGAGCCCCAGTTCACACCGATGCGCACGGCTTTATTATAGCGCTGTGCGATTTCTATAATCGATGCGAATTGCGTGTCTTTTTTTTGCCCGAACCCGACATTGCCGGGATTAATGCGGTATTTCGCGAGCGCTTCAGCGCAGGCCGGATGATCCGCCAGCAATTTGTGCCCGATATAATGGAAATCACCAATCAGCGGGACATGAATATTTTTCTTATCAAGCGCCTCGCGGATATGCGGCACGGCCGCCGCCGCACTGTCTTTATCGACCGTGATACGCACCAGTTCAGAGCCGGCGCGGGCGAGAGCCGCCACTTGTGCAACGGTGGCTTCGACATCCGCCGTGTCGGTATTCGTCATCGATTGCACGACA
>JAZKID010000105.1:7259-7803 GCA_040385045.1 Pseudomonadota bacterium
TATATGGCACGGCTTTTGCGGCTTCTTCATTATTAACCGTAATACGTACTATTTCGCTGCCGATTGCGGCCAGTTCATTAACTTGCTCAATAGTGGCCTGTATATTGGCAGTATCGGTATTAGTCATCGATTGCACGACAATCGGCGCGTCGCCGCCGACGGCAACACCGCCGACATGTACTTCAACCGATTTTCGGCGTGACAAATCCATGGCGTTGTCATAGCCGATAGGACAGGGACCGCCAAGCAAATATGGAGCAGCGATGTTGAAGGGCAAAACGGCCGTCGTCACAGGATCAACCAGCGGTATCGGGCTGGGCGTAGCGCGGGCACTGGCGGGCGAGGGCGCAAATATTATCGTCAACGGCATGGGCGATTTTTCCGACAATACGAAAATCGCGCTTCATCTTGCCGACGAGTTCGGCGTGAAGGTGAAATACTCACCCGCCGACCTGATGAAGCAGGATGAGATCGCGAGCCTCATTAAAATGGCTGACGATTTTGGCGGCGCGGATATCCTCGTCAACAATGCCGGCATCCAGCA
>JAZKID010000105.1:7814-8538 GCA_040385045.1 Pseudomonadota bacterium
CTTAAATTTAAGCGCCGCTTTTTATGCGACGCGCTTATGCGTGCCCGCCATGAAGAAAAAAGGCTGGGGCCGGATTATCAACACGGCTTCCGCGCACTCGCTGGTCGCGTCGCCGTTCAAGAGTGCTTATGTCGCCGCGAAACACGGCATCGCCGGTTTTACGAAAGCGGTGGCGCTGGAGCTGGCAACCAGCGGTATCACCGTCAATGCGATTTCGCCAGGCTATGTCTGGACGCCGCTGGTTGAAAAACAAATCCCCGACACGATGAAAGCGCGCAACCTCTCAAAGGAAGAGGTCATCAATGATGTCCTCCTGAAAGCGCAGCCGACCAAACAGTTTGTAAGCGTGGAAGAAGTGGGATCACTTGCAGCTTATCTTTGCTCAGATATGGCTAAGAACATCACCGGTGCAAATTTGAGCATGGATGGCGGCTGGACAGCGCAATAAAGCTTTTAATTCCCGCTTCTGCACTTGGCGGTGCCGGAAGCGCCTGCTATCAAAATTCAATGACCACGCATTCCTTCGACAAGATCCGCAATTTCTCAATTATCGCCCATATCGACCACGGCAAGTCGACGCTGGCCGATCGCCTGATCCAGACGACTGGCGGCCTCACCGCGCGCGAGATGACGGCGCAGGTGCTCGACAACATGGATATCGAGAAAGAGCGCGGCATCACCATCAAGGCGCAGACCGTGCGCCTGAAATACAACGCCAAGGACG
>JAZKID010000105.1:8548-17752 GCA_040385045.1 Pseudomonadota bacterium
GGCGAGACTTATATCCTCAACCTGATGGATACACCGGGCCATGTCGACTTCGCTTATGAAGTGTCGCGCTCGCTCGCGGCCTGTGAAGGGTCCATTCTCGTTGTCGACGCATCTCAGGGGGTCGAGGCGCAGACGCTGGCGAACGTCTATCACGCCCTCGATGCGAACCATGAAATTGTCGTCGTCCTGAACAAGGTCGACCTGCCCGCCGCAGAGCCGGACCGTATCAAGCAGCAGATTGAAGAAGTCATCGGCCTCGATGCATCGGACGCCGTTCCCATTTCTGCGAAGACGGGCCTCAATATCGAAGCCGTGCTGGAAGCGATTGTTGCGAGGCTGCCAGCGCCGAAAGGCGATGCGGACGCGCCGCTGAAGGCGCTGCTGGTCGACAGCTGGTACGACGCTTATCTCGGCGTCGTTGTTCTCGTGCGCGTTGTCGACGGTACACTGAAGAAAAATACGCGCATCCGCATGATGGGCGCGGATGTCACTTATGATGTCGAGCGCGTCGGCGTGTTCACGCCGAAGATGCTGAATGTCGAAACGCTCGGCCCCGGCGAGGTCGGTTTCATCACCGCCTCGATCAAGGAAGTGGCCGATACGCGCGTCGGTGACACCATCACCGACGACAAGCGCCCGACAGACAACATGCTCCCCGGCTTCAAGCCTGCACAGCCGGTCGTGTTCTGCGGATTGTTTCCTGTCGATGCGGCGGATTTCGAAGATTTGCGCGCGGCGGTTGGCAAGTTGCGTCTGAACGACGCCAGTTTCACCTATGAAATGGAAACATCCGCTGCGCTCGGCTTTGGCTTCCGCTGCGGCTTCCTTGGCCTACTGCATCTTGAAATCATTCAGGAACGTTTGACGCGCGAGTTTAATCTCAACCTCATCGCCACCGCACCATCTGTGATCTACAAGATCAAATTGCAGGACGGCAGCGAGATGGAGATGCATAATCCGACCGACATGCCCGAGGTGACGAAAATCATTTCGATCGACGAACCCTGGATCCGCGCGACGATTTTAACGCCGGACGAATATCTCGGCAGCGTTCTAAAGCTTTGTCAGGACCGTCGCGGTATCCAGGTGGATCTGACCTATGTCGGCGCCCGCGCCAAGCTTGTTTATGAACTGCCGCTCAACGAAGTAGTGTTCGATTTTTATGACAAGCTGAAATCGGTTTCCCGCGGCTACGCTTCGTTCGATTATGCATTGATCGATTATCGTGAAGGCGATCTTGTGAAATTATCCATCCTCGTCAATGACGAGCCGGTCGATGCGCTGTCCATGCTGGTGCATCGCACACGCGCCGACATGCGCGGGCGCGGGATGGTCGAAAAGCTGAAAGAGCTCATCCCGCAGCACATGTTCCAGATCCCTATTCAGGCGGCCATCGGCGGCAAGATCATCGCGCGCGAAACCGTGCGGGCGTTGCGTAAGGATGTGACGGCGAAATGCTATGGCGGCGACATCACGCGTAAACGCAAGCTTCTGGAAAAGCAGAAGGAAGGCAAAAAGAAAATGCGGCAATTCGGCAAGGTCGATATTCCGCAGGAAGCGTTTATCAAAGCGCTGAAGATGGAATAGGCAATGACTTTGCAATCACTTTTGCGCGCCGATTTTTAGTAAGATCGTTCACTTCAAGCTTGGAATATAAAATTCATCGAAACCACTTGATTATATTAAATTTCATCTCATAGTCAGTAAAAGCATCTACAAAATTCTTTGGCTTATAGCAGTTAGGATCAACGGCTATCGTTGGAGGCGCAGGAACTTCTTTGCTGGCTCTAAGATCTGCCCCATCCTGCCCAAAGCAAGGCATCTGGTCACTTTTATTTATCATACCTTCATGCTTTGGTATCAAATAAGTATTGAAATTACCTTTGGTGCGTACGGGACCTAAATCTTTTTTGTCAGCTTTCGCTTTTGTTTTCTTCAATGATTTCGTAAATCTTTGCGCCCTGCGATCCGGTTGGCGGTTCTTATTTCGACTTTCCGTTTGCAGGTCTACCTTCGGCGACATAATATCCTCAATCAATTTATTTATAGCCTCATTAAACCATAAGTAACGGCTTCAGCAATAAAAATCATTTTAGTCAGTTTTTAGATAATCCTGCATTATGGAGTAGTTCAGCTAGTAAATTTCCTGCCGCGGGATTGAAATAAAGGTTCTTCCACTCACCCCAAATTCCGCGACTTTTTGCTCATAGCAAAGGCGATAATCTTCGGCGGATTTGACCGCGTAATCGCTTCTGCCGAATAAATCGCCGAACCAGTCGTTCAGCCTGTTCGATTTACTGGAATATCTTTTTTCTTCATCGTTGATTTTAGCCGTCATGCATTCCATCCCTGCGCGTTCGGCGGGAGATAAAGATTCTTTCGACAGAGGATTAACGGGCTTGGCGTTTTTATTCTCAGGCGCTGTTATGCCTGGCCCTCCGAAATGAAGCAGGGTTTGATAGGAGGCTTTATTTCCGAACCATGATTTTTCTAAAGGGGTATTTCCAATACCTTTGCCTGCCAAGAGTGATTTCAAGAAATCCTTGCGCTTCGATGTTTTGTGCTTTCTCGCTTTACGCGAACGATATGTTTTTTCTGTCGAACCCATAAAATTTTATTTATCTTTAAAAATAATTTCATGAGGATAGTTGTGCTTTCACTGCGTCGTCAATGCGACAAGCCAACTATTCAAATATCAAGGTTAATCTTCGCAATAATTTCAGATGCTGAAGATGGAGTGGCCTCGATAGCATTGTAATCGCGCGCGATGAAAAACGACACACCGTGAGCAATGCCTAGCATCATAGGCAGTGCCGTCATCGCCGAAATGATAAGGCCGAGAGGTAACGACAAGGCCAGCAGGTCGGGATTCATTTTCAGGCTGGCTAATGTGAGAAGACCTGAAAAATAGAGCGTCGTAACGAGCCAGCCCGCCATGGTCGCAGCAAACCACGAGCCCGCCCGGTATGCTTTTCTGTTTTCGTGGCGCCACATTGCACTGCTCGTAGTGGCGCAAACAAGCCCCGTACTGAAAGCGAAAATGAAAAAATCGGCGCTGAAGATGAAAGTTACGAGTTCGCTGCCGTAACAGGTAAGCCAAGGTTTGCAGCCTGATGATGAACTGAGATGCACCATCACTGCGATAATGAAAAGAATGCAGGAAAGGAAAGCTGCGATGAAAATTCGCAAACTGTTACGTAAAAGAAAGGCTTGGAAAGCAGGTTCCGAAATAAAAGTGTTTTCCGGCGTCTTGAATTCGCTTTGCATAGCTTTGGGCTAATTACTCTTCTTCGCCGAACCGCTCGTCGACCAGTCTTTTCAGCGCACGCACGGCTTCATCGGCGCGCGGGCCGGAAGCGGCGATCTTGATGTTTGTGCCGGGGCCGGCCGCTAAAAGCATCAGCCCCATGATGGACAGGCCGCCGACAGTTTCGCCGCCTTTGCTGACGGTGATCTGCGTATCCGGGAAACTTTCGGCCATCTGTACGAATTTCGCCGAAGCGCGCGCATGAAGACCGCGCTTGTTGATGATCAGCACATCAAGAACGGAACCGATAACCTGGCTGCTGGCTTCTGTCATGCCTGCAATTAGACTGGGAATTTGCCGATCTGGCAAGGGGGTAAGATGCGACGGGCTTTGCCCGGCAAATCATGCCAGTGGCATGATTTGAGCATCGAACGCCGCGAACTTAGATGAGCGGACGGGGACCGTCCCCACAGCAGAAGAAATGCTTATTTCCCGACCAGAACCTGGCTGGCGACGCGGATATATTTGCGTCCTGCTTCCTGTGCGGCATCGACAAGCTCTGCCATGTTTTTTTCCGAACGAAGCTTGGCGAGTTTCACCAGCATCGGCAGGTTCATGCCGGCGATCACTTCGAACGGACCGTCGTTCATAATGGAAATCGCGACGTTGGACGGCGTTCCGCCGAACATGTCGGTGACGATAATGACACCGCTTCCGCTTTCGACTTTTTTTGCAGCGCTAAGCAGGCTCGCGCGCACGCTTTCGATATCGTCGTCAACACCCATGCCGATCGCGATCAGCTGCCGCTGCGGGCCGACAACATGCTCGAGCGCGCTGCGAAATTCATCAGCGAGACGGCCGTGCGATACAAGAACCAGTCCAATCATAAGCAACTTCAATTCAAGTTATTGGCGAACGTTTCATATGCCGCCGGATGGCGCTGTCATCGCGCTTTTCCAGCTTAAAAGCAAGCAACCGCGACAAGAAAAAGCTGGCTTGTCTACCTGTTGAGTGCGGGGGTGTGTGTCATGGAAAGTGCTTCCGCAAGGGAAACCATGGTTCGGGGCGGGCGCACAAAGCGGCTCAGCTTGATGCCATGAATTTCGCAAGGTGTTTGATCATGGTCTGGCATGCGCTGCGCTTGCTCATCAAGATCGAGAACGGCGCGAACAATGCCATGCGTCTCATACGGGCATGTTTGCACGCCATGATAGCGTTGCTCGATCATTCCGGCGATTTTTTTAGGCGCGCGCGCAACAAGCATATTGTTGATCGCTTCCAGATGCACACGATCATCGGCAATTAATCGCACGAAAATCCCCGTCGTTTTTTTGGCTTGCCGTAACAATTCAAGTGCAAGAAAAGATTTTCCGCTGCCGGAGGGCCCGCGAACGAGAAGCGCGCCTTCGCCGACGAGAACAGCCGTCGCATGAATTGTTGGGTTGCTCATTTACATGGCCGGAAAAGAAATAACAAAGCGCGCGCCGAGATTTTTGCCCGCCGCATCTTTCCTGTTCTGTGCGATGATCGTGCCGTGATGCGCCTCGACGATCTGTTTCGAAATCGACAGGCCGAGCCCCGAATGCGTGCCGAAATCCTGATCAGGCCTGTCGGTGAAAAAGCGCTCAAAAATCCGCTCGACAGGTTCGGCTTTGATGCCGTACCCGTCATCGTCGATGGTCACAACAAGTTTATTACCATTGCGCTCGAGCTGCACCTGCACTTCGGAATTTTTTGGCGAGAACGATAGTGCGTTGTCGATCAGGTTGCTGAAAATCTGCCCAAGACGGCTTTCATGCCCTTTCATCGAATAGGCTTGCGGTTTCGAATCCGATTTAACCGACAAGTGAACAGGCGGCGTATCTTCGCTGCGCATGTCTTCATAAAACGCAACCAGCGAAAACAGCATTTCTTTCAGGTCGATAATTTTTTCGTTCTGCCGCTGTAATTCGGCGTCGAGCCTTGATGCTGCGGAAATATCGGTGATAAGGCGGTCGAGGCGGCGCACGTCGTCGTTGATGATTGTAAGCAGGCGCTGGCGGTCGGTGTCGTTCTTGACGATGGGCAGTGTTTCAACGGCGCTTTTCATTGATGTCAGCGGATTTTTCAACTCATGCGCAACATCGGCAGCGAAGCGCTCGATCGCCTCGATGCGCGTGTAAAGCGCGCGCGTCATGTCGCGCAGCGCGCTGGACAAATGCCCCACCTCATCGAAGCGATATGAAAAATCGGGGATCTGTTCGCGCCGTGTGCCGCGCCGCACGCGTTCGGCCGCCTCGGCAAGGCGTTTCAGCGGGCCTGCAATCGTGCTTGCCATCAGGATCGAGAGCAAAATCATCACCACGGCAGCAACGGTAAAGATGCGCACGATGCCCATCCGTTCGGCGCGCAGCACGGTGTCGATATCGCCGCCGATGGTCGACAAAAGCATGGCGCCGACAAGTTGGTTCTGCCGCTGCACCGGCACTGCGACCGAAACGATCAGTTCGCCCTTGTCGTCGATGCGCACGATGGAAGCGGGCTTGCCGAGCAAGGCTTGCGCCACTTCAGGATAAGACTTTCCGTCCGTCGTTCCGTATTCCACATAGCGCGGCAGATCCTGCGAGCTGAAAGTATGGCTGAGGAAACTCCAGATCTTGAGAACCGGGCTTTCCTCGCGCGCCGCTTTTTCTTTCTGCTGGAGTTCCTGTGTGCGCGAATAAAGAAAGCGCGAGTCGAGCAACAGAAGCCCGCCCTGATCATAAACGCGGGTGCGCAGGCGCGAAGGCTGAAGCAGGCGGCGCACGACCGGCATGGTCTTGGCCGGGTTGATGAAGAAGTTGCGCGGGCTGAAAAATGTTTCCTCATCCAGCTCGTTGCGGCTGTCACTTTTCGTATCGAGTTCGATGACATCGTTCTCGACCGTCGCCGTACCGGCGACAGCGCGGGCGAGAATTTCGCCCTGTACCAGCAGTGATTGCACACGCGCATCGATCAGGCCGGCCTGAAACTGGTTGAGATAGAGAATGCCGTATAAAAGCGCGACAAGGCCGAGCAAGTTCAGAAAAACAATACGGCGCGTGAGCGAACCGCCGGCCAAGCGGCGCAGGCGCGGGCGCAAACGCACCAGAATTCTGGCGGGTCTCCAGCGGATGGGCTTGTCCTGCGATTTCATTTTTAAGCTTGCGCGCAAAAAAACGCGTTACATTTCCTTGAAACGGTAGCCGACGCCATAAAGCGTATCGATCATGTCGAAATCGTCATCGACGGCTTTGAATTTCTTGCGAAGACGCTTGATGTGGCTGTCGATCGTGCGGTCGTCGACATAAACCTGGTCGTCATAGGCGGCATCCATCAGCGAGTCGCGGCTTTTCACCACGCCCGGCCGTTGCGCGAGTGCGTGCAGGATGAGGAACTCCGTCACGGTCAGCGTCACATCCTTGCCGTGCCAAGCGGTGGCATGGCGCTCGGCATCCATGACAAGCGGTCCGCGCTCGAGAATTTTCTGATCGCCGCTTTCGCCCGTCTTCGCATCGCGCGTATTGTCATTGCGCGCAGCCGTGCGGCGCAGCAGTGTCTTGACGCGCTCGACAAGAAGGCGTTGCGAGAAGGGTTTGCGGATGAAATCGTCCGCGCCCATTTTCAGGCCGAACAGTTCGTCGATCTCTTCATCCTTGGAGGTGAGGAAAATCACCGGCAGTTCCGATCTCTGACGGATATGGCGCAGCAGTTCCATGCCGTCCATGCGCGGCATCTTGATATCGAGAATGGCAAGATCCGGCGATTGCTGCTTGAAAGCGTCGAGCGCAACGGTGCCGTCCGTATAGGTTGAAACACGATAACCTTCGTTTTCGAGGGCCAGCGACACCGAGGTCAGGATGTTTTTATCGTCATCGACGAGGGCAATGTTCGGCATGTCTCAGGTCTCGCTCTCTCTTAAAGTGTTGTTCTATTTAAAGGCTCAAGCCCCGTTTGCCAAGAAAAGCCTCAAAATGAGGAGAAATTAGGCCGCTTTGGCGGCTCTAAAAAGCTTGTCGGCCTGTATTTTCATGCGCGCTTCGATCTGTTATGGCATTTTTTCGTTCTTGAAGTGATTTGAAAGGGTTCGGCGTGAAAGAGACTGGCACCGTTAATAAGGCATATAAAGCAGACCAGCTTGGCCTGAAGCCCGCGTCAGTTTTCTGGAACCAGCCTGAAGCTGTTCTCTATGAGGCCGCCGTTTCGCGCGGCGAGGCGAAAATCGTTGCCGGTGGGCCGCTGGTTGCCGAAACCGGGCAGCACACCGGCCGCAGCGCCAAGGACAAATTTATCGTCCGCGATGACCTCACCAACAAAAGCGTCTGGTGGGACAACAATGCCGAAATGAGCGCTGAGTCTTTTGAAGTGCTTTTCGCCGATATGCTGAAGCATGCTGAAACGAAAGAACTCTTCGCCCAGGATCTTTATGGTGGCGCCAACCCTGCGTATCGCTTGAATGTTCGCGTCTACACCGAAAAGGCGTGGCATGCGCTGTTCATCCGCCACCTGCTGATCCGCCCGGCACGCGAAGACCTCAATTCTTTCGTTCCACAGATGACGATCATCAACCTGCCGAGCTTCAAGGCGGACCCGAAGCGCCATGGTTGTCGCACGGAAACGGTGATCGCCTGCGACTTCTCGCGCAAGATCGTTTTGATCGCGGGCACGTCTTACGCCGGTGAAATGAAGAAATCTGTTTTCACCATGCTCAACTTTACCCTGCCGATGCAGGATGTGATGCCGATGCATTGTTCGGCAAACACGGATGAAGACGATGGCACGGCAATTTTCTTCGGGCTCTCTGGCACGGGGAAAACCACATTGTCTGCTGATGCGAAGCGCACGCTGATCGGCGACGACGAGCACGGCTGGGGCAAGGACGGGGTGTTCAATTTCGAAGGCGGCTGTTATGCGAAAATGATCCGCCTGTCGGAAATGAACGAGCCGGAAATCTATGCGGCCGTGAACCGTTTCCCGGCCGTTCTCGAAAACGTCACCATCGACCCCGAAACACGCAAACCGAATTTCGACGATGGGTCGAAAACCGAAAACACGCGCGGGGCTTACCCGATCGAATTTATCCCGAACGCTTCGAAAACCGGCAAGGCCGATCATCCCAATAATATCATCATGCTGACGGCCGATGCGTTCGGCGTGCTGCCGCCGATCGCGAAGCTCAGCCCCGCGCAGGCGATGTATCATTTCCTGTCCGGCTACACGGCGAAAATCGCCGGTACAGAGCGCGGCATCACCGAACCGCAGGCGACATTTTCGACATGTTTCGGCGCGCCGTTCATGCCGCGCAATCCCGCTGTTTACGGCGAACTCCTGAAAAAACTCATCGCTGAGCATGACGTCGATTGCTGGCTCGTCAACACAGGCTGGACAGGCGGCGCCTACGGTACAGGGGAGCGCATGCCGATCAAGGTGACGCGTATGCTTTTAACCGCGGCGCTCAACGGCAGTCTTGCAAAAACGGAATTCCGTGTCGATCCGGTCTTCGGTTTCGCCGTTCCCGTTCACGTGGAAGGTGTTGTAACGAAGACCCTCAACCCGCGTGAGACATGGGCTGATGGTGCAGCGTACGACACGCAGGCTGCAAAACTCGCGCGCATGTTCCAGGATAATTTCCAGCGTTTCGAGCAGGATGTGACAAAAGACATCCGCGAAGCCGCGCCGTCATTGCGGGCTGCTGCCGAGTAATCACGAAAAGTTTAACTCAACTTGATTCGATCCCGTGCAACGCGGGTGTATAAGTCTGCTCGTTACATATCGATTAGATATTGAAATGTATTTTTTACAAAGGGAGTTTCATCATGCCTGTGAACGGGTTCAATAACATTTATCCGCCTTTTCCAAACCAGTTTCCGCTTTCGAACAATGCGCAGCTGCAAAATCTTGCGCTGTCGTTTCAGGGCTCGCTGATGTCGAACGGCGGGCAATTTTCCTTCCGGAAAAGG
>JAZKID010000106.1:0-6547 GCA_040385045.1 Pseudomonadota bacterium
GCATCAGCTATTTCTACAAGCATGAGAGCTGCGGCCAGTGCACGCCGTGCCGCGAAGGCACGGGCTGGATGTGGCGCGTGCTGATGCGCATGGCTGACGGCCGTGCCGAGAAAAAAGAAATCGACGAACTGCTCGATGTGACGAAGCAGGTCGAAGGCCATACCATCTGCGCGCTTGGCGATGCAGCGGCGTGGCCGGTACAAGGTCTCATCCGCCATTTCAGGCATGAGATTGAACGAAGGATCGATGATTACAGTTACAGGAGCGGCACCCTTGCCGCAGCGGAGTAAACCATGAAGAAGTTATGCCTAATTTTGATTTCAGCTTTAGCGCTTGGCGCCTGCGACAGGACAACGCAGACGGCAGCTAATTTTAATGCCGTAACAAACAGCGCCGGTACGCCGAGCATGTTTATTGCCGCGCCTTCTGCGAAAGTTCAGCAGGTGATTATTTCACGCGCTGCGGCGAAAGGCAGCATCATCAAGCCGTCAGGCAATGGCAGACTGGTGCTCGAACGCCCGATCAGCGGTACACCCAGCCCGCAAGTGGTCGCGGCCTGTGGCGACAGCTGGTTCGGCCGCAAGGTTCGCGTCGTCATGTCGTTGCAAGCACAAAACGGCGGTACGCAGATTACCGAGAACCGTTACATCGTCGGCATGTCTCCGATGGGCGGCGATTGCGCGATGCCGCTGACACAGGACGATTATAACCAGTCAATGAACGCGATGAGCGCCGTAAAAGCCGAAGCGGAGCAGCAATAATGAAAACGAATTTATTTATTCTTGTTGCGGCTTTAATGGTCGCTGGGCCTGCGTTTGCGCAAGACAAATCTACAACGGAACTGTCGACAGATATGCTCTGCAGTTACGTCAAGGATAAAAAAGAGCTGAAACTGGTTTATAAAAAAGACCCGGCCGATGCCGAAGCGCGCGTCTTTCAACCTTACGCCGTCGGCACGACAGGCAAAAAATCCGTCTTGATGTTTGGCTACCAGACGGGCGGCCATGCCAAAACGAAAAAAGGCAAAGAACTGAAATTGCCGGACTGGCGCAATTTCACTGTTAAGAAAATCTCAAAGCTTGAAATCTCTGGCGCTACGTTTGAAACCGTCACTGTTCCCGAAAAAAGTCACAAGCACATCAAAGAATTTATCTGCAAGAATGACGCGGTAAAATAAAATATGAAACTGATCGTCGACGGACAGGAAATCGAGGTTCCGGCCTCTCACACGCTGCTTCAGGCGTGCGAGCAGGCGGGCGCCGAGATTCCGCGCTTTTGCTACCATGAGCGCCTGTCGATCGCGGGCAACTGCCGTATGTGTCTTGTCGAGGTGATCGGCGAGCCGAAGCCTGTTGCATCCTGCGCGCGTTCGGTGCGTGATTTGCGCCCGGGAAAAGATGGTGCGCCGCCGGTCATTAATACCGGCACATCGATGGTCAAAAAAGCGCGCGAAGGCGTGATGGAATTTTTGCTCGTCAATCATCCGCTCGATTGCCCGATCTGCGATCAGGGCGGCGAGTGCGACTTGCAGGACCAGGCGATGAGTTACGGCGTCGATACGTCGCGCTATGATGAAAACAAGCGCGCGGTTGAAGATAAATATATTGGTCCTCTCGTTAAAACTTCCATGAACCGCTGCATTCATTGCACGCGCTGTGTCCGCTTTACGCAGGAAGTGGCAGGCGTTGCCGACCTCGGCGCGACGGGCCGCGGCGAGGAAATGGAAATCACATCTTATCTCGAGACGGCAATGGATTCCGAACTGCAAGGCAATATTATCGACCTATGCCCTGTCGGCGCGCTCACATCGAAACCCTATGCCTTCAAGGCGCGGCCATGGGAGCTGACAAAAACCGACGGTATCGACGTCATGGATGCTTTGGGGAGCGCAATAAGAATTGACTCGCGCGGCCGCGAGGTTATGCGCATTCTGCCGCGTATTAATGAAAACGTGAACGAAGAATGGATTTCCGACAAAACGCGTTTCGTCTGGGATGGTCTTAAAACGCAGCGTCTCGATAAGCCCTATATCCGCGAGAACGGCCGGCTACGCGCCGCGACATGGTTGGAAGCATTTCAGGATATTTCCCGGCGCATGAAACGCGCGGCGGCTGCGCGCATCGGCGCTATCGCCGGCGATCTCGCTTCTGTTGAAGACATGTTCGCGCTGAAATTGCTCATGATGCAGCTTGGTTCGAAAAATTTCGATGCAAGGCAGGACGGCAGCAGGCTGCATCCGAAATTCGGCCGCGGCTCCTATATTTTCAATAATGGTATCACTGCACTTGAAAACGCCGATACGATCGTTCTCGTCGGCACCAATCCGCGTCTCGAAGCGCCGGTGCTGAATGCACGCATCCGCAAGCGCTGGTTGCGCGGGGGCTTGAAAATTTTCGTCGTCGGCGAACGCGTCGATCTCACTTACGATTATACCTATCTGGGTGCCGGGCCTGACAGTTTCACCGGTCCGCTCGATATCAGCTTGACGGATAAGTCGCTCGTCATTGCGGGGCAGGGTGCTTTTAGCCGTACAGATGGTGAAGCTGTTCTGGCGGCGTTTTCGAAGCTAGGTTCATTAAATATTCTGCACACGGCTGCATCTCGCGTCGGCGCTTTTGATATCGGTTTTGTTGCCGAAGGCGACGCGCTTGATGCAGTGCAAATGGCACAGGCTGATGCGCTTGATATTGTCTTCAATCTTGGTGCCGACGAAATTGACATTCAACCCGGCGCTTTCGTCGTCTATATCGGCACACATGGCGACAAGGGTGCGCAACGCGCCGATGTAATATTGCCGGGCGCGGCCTATACAGAAAAATCGGGTATTTACGTCAACACCGAAGGCCGTGTTCAGTATGCTTCGCGCGCCGTCTTCCCGCCGGGTGAAGCCCATGAAGACTGGGCCATCATTCGCGCGCTCTCCGAACAGTTGGCAGCGCCGCTACCGTTCGAAAATCTGTCGCAGCTTCGCGCGCTCATTTTTGAGCAGGCGCCGCATCTTGCCGACCGCAATACTGTTGCAAAAGGCGAAGTTGATATCGCGGCGCTTGGAAAAATTTCCGGCAAGACAGAGAAAACACCGTTTACATCTGTCGTGAAAGATTTTTACCTGACAAACCCGATCGCGCGCGCTTCGCGCGTGATGGCGGAATGTTCGAAACTCCGCGCCGCCACGGCGCAGATGCAGGCAGCGGAGTGATGCGAATGATCGGTATCATCGGCGGCATGAGCGAGCAATCGACGGCTATTTATTACAAGCGCCTTAATGAGCAATCGCGTTTTCGCCGCGGCGGCCTGTGCCAAGTACCGTGCATTCTCTGGTCTTTTGATTTTGACGAAATTGTTCAGCTTCAATCCAAGGGTGAGTGGGAACAGCTTGGTACAAAGCTTGCTGATGCCGCGCAAAAACTCGTCGCAGCAGGTGCTGAATGCATCGTACTTGCTACGAATACGATGCATAAAGTTGCCGATGTGATTGCGAGTGCAATCAAAGTTCCATTCATTCATGTGGCGGATGTTGTAGCAGATGCAATTAAAAAAGCGGGTTTTTCAAAGCCGGTTTTACTCGCGACCTGCTATACCATGGAGCAGGATTTTTATATTAGCCATCTTCGCGCCTGCGGGCTGGATGTGCGCGTTCCGGAAGAATCGGAACGTCGGGAAATTCATCGCATTATCTTCGATGAGTTATGCAAGGGTATTGTAAAGCCTGAATCGAAAAAGTCCTATCTAGCTATTATCGAGCGTATGCAGAACGAAGGTGCAGATTGCGTTATTTTAGGTTGCACTGAAATTGGTATGTTGCTGAAACAAGATGATGCGCCGCTTGAACTTTTCGATACCGCTTTTCTTCATGCCGACGCGGCACTCGATTGGTCGATGATGAGCAAGGCGGCTTGAAATGAATTGGGATCTCGTCGCCTCCGTTCTTCTTGTTGTGCTGCAAAGCGTTGTCGTGCTGGTCGGCTTGCTGATCATGGTGGCGTTTCTTCTGCTGTTTGACCGCAAGGTGTGGGCGGCGGTGCAGTTGAGAAAAGGGCCGAATGTCGTCGGCCCGTTTGGTCTTTTTCAGTCCTTCGCAGATCTGCTGAAATTCGTTTTGAAAGAGCCGATCATTCCGGCCGGTGCGAACCGCGCGCTATTTTTGCTTGCGCCTGTGATCACCGGCACGTTGTCGCTCGCCGCATGGGCCGTGATTCCGTTCCAGCCGAACTGGGTCGTCGCGAATTTAAATGTCGGCATTCTTTATATTTTCGCAATCTCGTCGCTCGGTGTTTACGGCATCATTATGGGCGGCTGGGCATCGAATTCGAAATACGCATTCCTCGGCGCGCTGCGCTCTGCCGCACAAATGGTTTCTTATGAAGTCTCGATCGGCTTCGTACTTGTCTGCGTGTTGTTGTGGGTCGGCTCGCTCAATCTCAGCGATATCGTGATGGCGCAAGCAGGTCCTTACGGCATGCTGCACTGGCATTTTATCAATCCGCTGCTGTTCCCGATGTTCATCGTGTTCTTTATTTCCGCGCTCGCGGAAACGAACCGGCTGTTCATGCTGGGTGAATATGTCGCCATTGTGCTGATGTGCGCGTTGACGGTGATCCTCTTCCTCGGTGGCTGGTTGCCGCCCATACCTGTTGCGCCGTTTACATGGGTGCCGGGCATTCTCTGGTTCATTATCAAAGTCTGGATCGTGTTCTTCATGTTCGCGATGGTGAAAGCGTTCGTGCCGCGTTACCGCTATGACCAGCTGATGCGCCTAGGCTGGAAAGTCTTTTTGCCGTTAACGCTTGTTATGCTGGTGCTGACAGCGGCATTCCTGCAAATCATGGGCTGGGCGCCGGGAGCTGCGATATGAGACGCGCCTTCAACATTATCAAATCGTTGTTGCTGATCGAGTTCGCGAAAGCGTTCTGGCTGTCGATGCGGTATTTCTTTAAACCGAAAACGACGATCAACTACCCTTACGAAAAAGGCCACATCAGCCCACGTTTTCGCGGGGAACATGCGCTGCGCCGTTATCCGAACGGTGAGGAGCGTTGCATTGCCTGCAAACTCTGCGAAGCGATTTGTCCGGCGCAGGCGATCACCATCGAAGCGGGCCCGCGCCGCAATGACGGCACACGCCGCACCACGCGCTATGATATCGACATGGTGAAATGCATTTACTGCGGCCTGTGTCAGGAAGCATGTCCGGTCGATGCCATCGTCGAAGGGCCGAATTTCGAATTTTCGACCGAAACGCGCGAGGAGCTTTACTATAATAAAGAACGCCTGCTCGCGAATGGCGATCGCTGGGAAGCGCAGCTTGCGGCCAACCTCAAAAAAGATGCGGCGTATCGATGACATATATCGAACCCTTCATCGCCAACCCTCTCATGCTGCTTGTCGTGTTGGCACTGATTGTCGCGTGCGCCGGATCCTTTATGTTGATCAAGAGCCTGCAAAAGCGCGGCATTAATCTAAACCCATCTTATTTTCGTCTTATCGGCGCTTTGGCCATGTGTATCATGCTGGCAATTATTTTTATCCCGATTGTTTTGTACGATAATTTTTTCACTGAAAAAGACGACAACTCAAGGGCTGCACATAATTCCAAACTTGCTTTGGCAATTCGCGGCAACGAAATGCGTTTTGAAAACGCTAAGTTGAAAGAAAACAGCCGGGTGTCAGCTTGCACTTACGCCAGCTCGCTGACGAGCCTTCACAGTGCAGCAAGTGACTCCGAGGGCGCCGAGAAATGGCGCAAGGTTGCCGACGATGAATGCAACGATGCTGAGGTGCTAGCTGACGTAACTTACAAAACGGCTGCCCGCTACGAAAAGGCCAAATCCGCAGGAAAAAATCAAATGGAGATTTGCATTTGCGCAAGCATGCTTGCCGACCTCTATAGAAAAGCAAACAAAACCGAATTCTTCACAAAATGGGGTAAAATTGCTCATGAAGAATGTGCAAATGCAACTTGGTAAAAAAGAAAATGTTTAGCGGCTTGTTCTTCTATCTTTTTGCAGCGGTGCTTGTGCTGAGCGGCGTGATGGTCATTGCCGCGCGTAACACGGTGCATTCGGTACTGTTTCTGATCCTCGCTTTCATCAATGCGTCGGGGCTGTTTTTGCTGCTCGGGGCCGAATTTCTTGCGCTCATTCTTGTCATTGTTTATGTCGGCGCGGTTGCGGTGCTGTTCCTATTCGTCGTGATGATGCTGGATGTCGATTTCGCAAAATTGCGTGAAGGTTTTCTGCAATATCTGCCTGTCGGTGGTCTTGTCGGGTTGGCGCTTTTATCCGAACTGCTGCTCGTTGTCGGCAGCTGGACAATTAAAACCGACCCGGCGGCGCCGATGCCGATTTTGCCTGAACCGAGCAACACGGCGGCCATCGGCCAGGTGCTTTACACGCAATACTTTCATCTCTTCCAGTTGTCTGGGCTTGTCCTGCTGGTCGCAATGATCGGGGCCATCGTGCTGACACTCCATCACCGCCCGAATATCAGGCGTCAGAACATAGCCAATCAGAATGCGCGCACGCCGGAAGACTCGGTTGAAGTTGTC
>JAZKID010000106.1:6557-9065 GCA_040385045.1 Pseudomonadota bacterium
AAGCCTATGAATGATTTCCTCACCATCGGGCTCGGCCATTATCTTTCCGTTGCGGCGGTTCTTTTTACGCTTGGCATCTTCGGCATTTTCATCAATCGCAAAAACATCATTGTCATTTTGATGTCGGTTGAACTGATGCTGCTGGCCGTCAACATTAACCTCGTTGCGTTTTCGAGTTTCCTGCATGACCTGCGCGGGCAGATTTTTGCAATGCTGGTTCTGACAGTTGCTGCTGCCGAAGCCGCTATCGGTCTTGCCATTGTGGTCGCGTTCTACCGCAACCGCGGCTCGATCGAAGTCGAAGATGCCAACCGGATGAAGGGCTGAGACTATGATTGAAGCCATCGTCTTCCTCCCGCTTCTCGGCTTCCTGTTTGCAGGCGTTGTCACGCTGCTGACGCGGCTTGGTTATATCGGTGCGCATGATCATCATGACGCGCATCATGAAACGAGCTTGCTGGCGCAACCGGCAGAACTTGTCACGACGGCGTTGTTGTTTATTTCCGCGGCTTTCTCGTGGTTCGTTTTCTACCGCGTCGGGTTCGGCGGCGAGGAATTCCGGATTTCCTTGCTGCGCTTCATTGATGTCGGTGACCTGCAGGCCGAATGGCGCTTGCGCGTTGATACATTAACGGCCGTGATGCTGGTTGTTGTCACAAGCGTATCGTCGCTCGTGCATCTTTATTCGATCGGCTATATGAGCCACGATCCGCATCGCCCGCGCTTCTTCGCCTACCTGTCGCTGTTCACCTTCGCAATGCTGATGCTGGTGACCGCCGACAACTTCGTGCAGATGTTTTTCGGCTGGGAAGGCGTCGGTCTTGCATCCTACCTGCTGATCGGTTTCTGGTTCGACAAGCCGACGGCCAATGCCGCCGCGATCAAGGCTTTCATCGTCAACCGCGTCGGCGATTTCGGTTTCGCGCTCGGTATTTTCGCAACCTTCTGGCTGTTGGGCTCAGTGTCTTTCGATACGGTGTTTGCCAATGCGCCGGGGCTTGCTGGCAAGCCGCTGCATTTCCTGTGGTTCGAGGCCGATGCGCTGACGGTCATCTGCATTCTCCTGTTCATCGGCGCGATGGGGAAGAGTGCGCAGTTTCTGTTGCACACATGGCTGCCGGACGCGATGGAAGGTCCGACACCTGTTTCCGCGCTGATCCATGCCGCGACGATGGTGACGGCGGGCGTGTTCATGGTCGCGCGTCTGTCGCCGATGTTCGAATACGCGCCGAATGCGCTCGTTGTCGTCACCTTCTTCGGTGCATTAACGGCCTTCTTCGCAGCGAGCGTCGGCCTTGTGCAGAATGATATCAAGCGGATCGTCGCTTACTCGACATGCTCGCAGCTGGGTTACATGTTCGTCGGTCTCGGCGTCGGTGCTTACGCGACTGGCGTTTTCCATCTTTTCACACACGCTTTTTTCAAGGCATTGCTGTTTCTCGGGGCGGGTTCCGTCATTCATGCCGTTTCCGGTGAGCAGGATATCCGCAGAATGGGCGGGCTGTATAAATTCATTCCGCTCACCTATGCGATGATGACAATCGGCACGCTCGCGCTGACAGGCTTTCCCTTCACCGCCGGTTTCTTTTCGAAAGACGGCATTATCGAAGCCGCCTTCGTTTCGCACAATGTGCTGGGGCCGACAGCTGCGCTCGTTCTTGTTCTCGCGGCTTTCATGACATCATTTTATTCATGGCGTCTCGTTTTCGTGGTTTTCCATGGCGCGCCGCGCTTCGATGATCATGTCCGTTCACACATTCATGAAAGTCCGAAGGTGATGACGGTGCCGCTTATTCTGCTCAGTGCGGGCGCACTGCTGGCCGGTCTCGCTTTCGTGCATTTTTTCTTGGGTGAAGGTTACGAAGCCTTCTGGCGCGAAGCAATTTTTACGTCACCCGAAAATCACGTGCTGCACGACATGCATCATGTTCCGGCCTTGCTGAAACACAGCCCGACCATTGCCATGGCGCTTGGTTTCGTGCTCGCATGGTATTTTTATCAGGCGCGGCCGGACCTGCCGCCGCGTCTCGCGCGCAGTCAGGATCTTCTTTACAAATTCCTGCTCAACAAATGGTATTTCGACGAGCTGTATGACGTGCTGTTCGTGCGCTCGGCAAAATGGCTTGGCCGCTTTCTCTGGAAGAAGGGCGACGGCGCTGTCATTGATGGGCTTGGACCTGATGGAATTTCGGCGCGCGTTCTCGATGTCACGCGCGGTGTTGTGCGCCTGCAAAGCGGCTATGTTTACCATTACGCCTTCGCAATGCTGATCGGCGTGTCGGCGCTTATTACGTGGTACCTGTTTTCGGGAGTGGCGCAATGATCAGTTGGCCGATCCTGACGACGATTACATTCCTGCCGCTTGCAGGTGCCGCACTCATCTTGATCTGCCGGCTGTTTCGCGGTGGCGCGGACGATGTGCACGGCGCCGCGACCGCGCGCTGGATCGCGCTCTGGACGACGCTTCTTACAGGCGCGCTCAGCCTTTTCATGTGGTGGCATTTCGAT
>JAZKID010000106.1:9075-10782 GCA_040385045.1 Pseudomonadota bacterium
GGGAACGCGGGTTTCCAGTTTATCGAGCAATTGCCCTTCATGCCCGGCGCTGCTTACGGTGTTGACGGCATTTCAATTCTGTTCGTGGTACTGACAGCTTTCCTGATGCCGTTCTGCATTCTCGCGTCATGGCGCTCGATCGAGAAGCGTGTCGAAGATTATATGATCGCGTTTCTCGTTCTGGAAACTCTGATGATCGGCGTTTTCACGACGCTCGATATCATTATGTTCTATGTTTTCTTCGAAGCGGGCCTGATCCCGATGTTCCTGATCATCGGCATCTGGGGCGGGGCGCGCCGTGTTTATGCGAGTTTCAAATTCTTCCTCTATACGCTGCTCGGCTCAGTCCTGATGCTGCTCGCGATCATTTACATGACGATGACGGCAGGCACGAACGATATCCCGGCGCTGATGGCCTACAGTTTTGACTCGCACGTCCAGACATGGCTGTGGCTCGCTTTCTTCGCATCTTTCGCGGTGAAAATGCCGATGTGGCCGGTGCACACCTGGTTGCCGGACGCGCACGTCGAAGCGCCCACGGCGGGGTCTGTTATTCTGGCGGCCATTCTGCTGAAGATGGGCGGCTACGGTTTCCTGCGCTTTTCGCTACCTATGTTCCCTGACGCGAGCGTGCTTTTTGCGCCACTTGTTTTCACGCTGTCTGTTGTCGCGATTATTTATACGTCGCTCGTTGCACTGATGCAGGAAGACATCAAGAAGCTGATCGCTTATTCATCCGTCGCGCATATGGGTTTCGTGACGATGGGTATTTTCACGCTGAACGAGCAGGGCATTCAGGGCGCGCTGTTCCAGATGCTGTCGCACGGCCTCGTCTCCGGTGCGCTGTTCCTGTGTGTCGGAGTCGTCTACGACAGGTTGCACACGCGCGAGATCAAGGCCTATGGCGGGCTCGTGCACCGCATGCCGCTTTACGCGCTTGTTTTCATGGTCTTCACGATGGCAAATGTCGGCCTGCCCGGCACATCGGGTTTTGTCGGTGAATTCCTGACGCTGCTCGCGGCGTTCAAGGCGAATACGTATGTTGCCGCCTTCGCAACGACGGGCGTCATTCTGTCCGCAGGTTATGCGTTGTGGCTCTACCGCCGCGTGATTTTCGGCATGCTCGAAAAGCCAGCGCTGAAAGACATGACAGATCTCGATGCGCGCGAACTGGTCCTGCTCGTACCACTCGCACTGCTGGTGATATTCTATGGCATTTATCCCAGCGCGGTTTTTGATGTCACGAAAAGCGCTGTCGGCGGGTTGCTAGGCCAAGTCAACCAGGCGTTTGGCAACGCCATCCAGCTGGCGAGATTCTAATGCAGCAAATGTTTTCAAATTGGATGGCCTATCTTCCCGAACTCGTTCTCATTGGCGGCGCATTCGCGCTTTTGATGCTCGGCGCTTTCAGCAATGCGCGCTCAGTCACATTAATCGAAAAACTTGGTGTGATTGTTTTTGGTCTCGCGGCCTTTGCAGTCGTCTACGTATCGCGCAATGGCGAGCTGGTTGCCTTCAATAACAATTTCGTTCTCGACAGCTTCGCGGTGTTTTTCAAATTTACCTGCTTTGCGGGTGCGGGTGTCGCACTGGCCCTGGCGCCGGCATATTTCGCGCGTGAAGGTGCGCGCCATTTTGAATATACAGTTCTGATGCTCCTTTGCGCCGTCGGCATGGGCGTAATGATTTCTGCACGTGATTTCATTA
>JAZKID010000106.1:10792-12746 GCA_040385045.1 Pseudomonadota bacterium
CCTCGAATTGCAGTCGCTCAGTATTTACGTGCTTGCGGCCTTCGAGCGCGACAAGCTGCGTGCTACCGAAGCGGGCCTGAAATATTTCGTTCTCGGCGCATTGTCTTCAGGGATGCTGCTCTACGGCATTTCTCTGGTTTACGGTTTTACCGGCACGACAGAATTCGCCATGATAAATACGGCCATTCATGATACGGCGCTCTCAACGGGCTTGATTTTCGGCCTCGTGTTTGTCCTCGCCGGAATTTCTTTCAAGCTCTCTGCTGTGCCTTTCCATATGTGGGCGCCCGACGTGTATGAAGGCGCGCCAACGCCTGTCGCGACATTTATCGCCACCGCACCGAAAATTGCGGCGACAGCCATGCTCGTGCGCATGCTGTTCGAAGCTTTTCCATCCGCGACGCCTGCGTGGCAGCAGATTGTCACATTCATTTCGATTGCATCGATGCTGCTCGGCGCTTTTGCGGCGATCGGGCAAAAGAACATCAAGCGTCTGCTGGCCTATTCCTCGATCGGGCATATCGGCTTCATGCTGCTTGGTCTCGCGAGCGGGACGCTGCGTGGTGTCGACAGCGTTCTTTGCTACATGGTCATCTACATGATCATGACGCTCGGCACCTTCGCGCTCGTTCTCGCCATGCGCACAAAAGACGGACAGGTTCTCGAAAACATCGATGATCTTGCGGGCCTTGCGAAAACAAAACCGTTCGCCGCGTTTTCATTTGCGGCTTTGATGTTCTCGTTAGCCGGCATTCCGCCGATGGCGGGCTTCTTCGCAAAACTGTATGTGTTGTCCGCTGCCGTAGCGTCAGGCCTGATGGCGCTGGCCGTGATCGGCGTGATCAGCAGCGTGATCAGCGCTTATTACTATCTGCGCATCGTGAAACTGATGTATTTTGACGAACCGGTGCAGGATTTCGCGCCCATGAGCGGCGAGCAGCGGCTGGTGCTTTACGCGAGCGGCCTTTTCGTGCTTTTGTTCATCGTCTATCCATCGGGTTTTCTGATGGCGGCGTCCGAGGCAGCCCAAGCGCTATTCTAGAATGTCAAAAAATCTCATCAAACCGGCGCTGATCCGCAAAGACAGCGTGGGTTCAACAAATGAAGAAGCGTTCCTTTTGTTTGAAGGCGGCGCAACGGCGCCGTTTTTTGTCACGGCCGATTTTCAAACCGCAGGTCGCGGACGCTCCGGCCGTATATGGGATTCTCCCAAAGGTAATCTTTACCTGTCAGCTTTGCTTGAAAACCCCGCCAGCATCGACAAGCTGCCGCAGCTTGGCTTCGTCGCAGGCGTGGCGTTGATCGATGCGCTTGTCACTGTCGCGCAATCGAGCTGCTTCCATTTGAAATGGCCGAATGACGTTCTGGTCGACGGCGCAAAGCTTGCCGGCATTCTGCTTGAAACGCGCAGCATCCGCGGCAAGCAGGCCGTTGTGATCGGCTGGGGCGTGAACATCGTCGAATTCCCAAAAAACCTTCCCTATCGGGCGATCGACCTACCTACGATCACGCCGACAGCCGATCTTGATCCGCTGCGCCAGCAATTGATGAAATCATTTTCCGAACGCCTCATGCTGTGGGATCGCGGTGATAATTTTGACGAGATCCGCGATCTCTGGCTGCAATTTGCACTCTCACCCGGTATGCCGCTGGTCATTCGTACCGGTGAAACGCAAAATGTCGAAGGCGTTTTCGAAACAATCGATCATGACGGCGCATTAATTTTGAAAACGAAAAACGGTTCGCAGCGTATTCTCGCCGGCGACGTCATCCTCCCCGAAGCGCAACAGGGCGCAGCATAACTCAATGACAAAACAACTTTATTTCTTGCCGCTCGGCGGCGTCGGTGAAATTGGCATGAACTTCGGCCTTTATGGCTATGGTTCGCCCGGCAACATGCAATGGCTGATCGTCGATTGCGGCGTGACATTTGCCGATGCAAGTTCGCCCGGCA
>JAZKID010000107.1:0-12507 GCA_040385045.1 Pseudomonadota bacterium
CACCTGCTGCAGGCAACGTCACACCATTGGCTTGCAAAGCATCGGCGAGAAGCGTTCCAGGAATTTCGACTTTGCCGAGCATGATGGTCGGCATATGCGCCAGACCGCCTTCAACCTGAATATATGTGCCGTCGGACAGGCGGATCAGAAGATCGTTGCCGGAGACAAAAACGCCATCGACCGAAGCTTCAGGCGGTAATTGCACAACATTATTCGCTGCCGCATCGACATGCTGAATAATTTTATCAGCCGGAATTGTTTTGAGATCGATTTGTCCTGCGGCAAGACCGGCGTTCGCTGCTGCAGGATTAGCTGCGGCATTCTCCGTCTTGTTCTGTGCAGCGTTTTGAGTTTCGTTGCTGTTGGATTGCGCCACTTTCACCGCTGACGAATTATCATTCGAGGGCGTTACTGGCTTTGAAGACGAAGCAACCTCTTCAGATTTTTCAACAGGCGTGCTTGCTGAGCCGAAAACATGGGGGCCGACGGGCATGGGATTTGTACCTTTTTAATGAACAGGGAGCAGGTCTTGGCAGTCTTTTATTTTATTAATTTATTATTAAAGATCGACCTTGCCCTGAAAAAACACTTAATGCCAACGGAAAATAGATTTAGGCATATAATTAATTATGTTTAACTATTTAAAATATTGAATTTACTTGATAAATAATAGCATTGATGTATAATATGTTATGTTTATTATATATAAGGTAATGGAATAATGCCCCGCCTCGCTGATTTTGATACTTCCGGCAAACTGCGTATCTTCCAGCGTCAGGGTCGGCGCTATGCGGTAAAACTGGAAGACATTTTTTGGACCCAGCTGAAAGAATGCGCTGCCGATGCCGGCCAGGAACTCACAAATCTCGTTTTCGAAATTTTTGATGCCGACCCTGCAGCAAAAAACCGGACGGCCCTGCTGCGCTCCTACTGCCTGACGTGGCTGCGCCATAAATTGACGTTGAGCTCTTTGCGATCCTCTTCGCTCGATCTTTCGGCCATCCTGACCGCCTGCCCCGCACCGTGCTTCGTGATTACGCAGGAGCGGCAGTTGACCGCCTACAATCCCGCCTTCGCCAAGGAAGTCTGGGGCTTCAAGCGCCACAGTACTGCGCAGCAGTCGCCAAGTCCTTTGAACATGTCGTTCTCAAAACCATTTAATAAAGTCGTCGAGGCGCTCGATGCAGCACCGGGGAAAATCATTCAGGGACAGATGGGATTTTCAACCGAAGGGCGGCAGCTGCAATGCAGGGTGAATTTTTGTTTGCTGGACGATCGCCAACGCAAGACGTCACCCATTCTCATCTATATCGATTAAGCTTGTTCCGTGGCAGGCGCGCCGGTTTTGAAACGATCCTGCAAAGCTTTTAAGACGGCATCTTTCGGTCCATCGGCCACGACACGCCCGGCATCGACAACGATCAATCGGTTGACCAGCGACAGCATGCTGTAGCGATGCGTTGCGACAATAAATGTTTGCGATGGCTCAAGCGCTTCTTCCAAGCGTTGGATCAGCTGGCGCTCGGTTGCCATATCCATCGAGCTTGAAGGCTCGTCCAGGAAAAGTATTCTTGGCTTCAAAAGAAAAGCCCGCGCCAAGGCGACAGCCTGCCTTTGCCCGCCAGATAAATATTGTCCGCGTTCTCCTACAGGCATGTCGAAACCTTTCGGGTGCTGCGCGACAAAATCGTTGACGCCAGCAAGCTTCGCAGCGCGGATCAGCGTTTCGGCATTCGCCGATGGCGCGCCGAGAACGATGTTGTCGCGCACGCTGCCGAAAAAAAGATCGGATTCCTGCACGACAAGCGCGATGGCTTTGCGAACTTCATGCGGATGATATTGACGGATATCGATGCCGTCGATCACCAAACTTCCTGAATCGATTGGATAAAGACGGGTCAGCAGCCGCCCGATCGTGGTTTTTCCCGAACCGATCCTGCCGATAATCCCGATGCGATCACCGGGAGATATAGTCAAGTTGAAATCGGCAAGCGCCGGAAGCGCGCCGCCAGGATAACTGAACTCGACAGATTTGAATGTGACCTGACCCGTTTCGACAGGACGATCGACAAATTTATAATCTTCAGGACGGTCGACAGGCAATTCCATGATCTTGTTAAGGGACAACAAGGCCAGATAGGCGTGTTGCGCGCGCGCAAAAGTGAGGGTGATCTGTCCTAAAGGCGCCACAGCGCGGCTTGCCAGCATCACCGTTGCGATAATCGCGCCTGTCGTCAACTCGCCCGCATCGAACATGTAGGCACCGCCTATAATCAGTGCAACCGTCACCATTTGCTGCACGGCGCCAGTGACAGTTGCGGCAAGACTTGTAAGATGGCGGAGCTTTTCGCTCGTCATCGCCGAACGGCCGACAAAGCGTTCCCAAAGTCTCTGGAAATGCCCTTCGGCACGAATGCTTTTGATGGTTTCGAGAGAGCTGACCGTTTCGATCAGAAGAGAATGGCGATGCGTTCCCTCGGCTTGCGCTTCGCGCGAAATTCTGAACAAAGGTGCCTGAATGGCAAGACCGATAAGAATTGTCAGGATCAGCGCAAAGAGCGGTATCAAGACAAGGATGCCGGCAATCATGTAAATGATAATCAGAAACAGCAGGAGAAACGCGAGATCGGTAATGGTGCCAAGCGTGCTCGATGTAAAAAATTCACGCACGACTTCGAATTCGCGCAGATGGTTGGCGAAAGCGCCGGATGATGCCGGTTTGTTACGCAGGCTCAGGTTCAAAACATGTTCAAAGATCTGGCTCGCCAGCAGCACATCGGCCCTGCGGCCTGCAGAATCGAACAGTTTGCTTCTCAACACTTTCAAAACAAGATCAAAGACGATGGCTAATGTCATGCCAAGCGCAAGTACCCACAAAGTCGGAAAGGCCTTGTTGGGAAGAACGCGGTCGTAAACATTCATTACGAAAAGCGGCGACGCCAATGCCAAAATATTGACGAAAGCCGCTGCCAGAAAAGCATGCCCGTAAGTCGGTACAAGCCGGAAAAGCGTGCCCCAGAACCAGTGCGCGGGAAGCGGCCGCACATCATCAACCGTTCGTGCATCGAATTCGAATTCAGGTTTTATGAAAATAGCACTGCCGCTATACATCTGCTCGAGCGCATCGACTTCTACACGTTGTTTGATATTTCCTTCGGGCTGATAAATCAGTGCGTGCCGCGGCCATTGCCCTTCAAGCAGAAGACATGCATTGCCGTCTTTCAGAATTAAAATCACCGGCAGAACAGCTGGAGGAATTTTATCGAGTGATATGGCGATATTCTGCGCGGCAAATCCGACACGTTGCGCAGCGCGGACACATAAATCGGGGCTTAAGCGGTTATTTGTAAGAGGCAGGCCTGCCGTTAAAACTGTTTCCGTAACACTACGATTATGATGACGGCATATTTCCTCAAGGCATAAAAGCAGAGGGTCAATTTTGTCGCCCGTCTCTTCGAGAACAGAATGAATGCCGACCGGCTCATTCAGCGGGTCTAAATGAGGTTGCTTATTTTCCAAGCCTCTTTTTTGCAGGATCTCCATGCATCTACTTTGGTATAATACTCAACAACAATACGATCAAAAAAATCTGCTCTAGTTCACTTTCGACAAATTCACCGGCAGTAAGGAACGCGGCATGGTTTCTGCCACGGGCGTGACAGGCACTTTTGCATCCGCACGTGCATAAGCATTCGCATGTGCCGGTGCATCAATCCCCAAGGTTGAAAGCAAGGTTCCTGTCGCTGCGAGAATTCTGTAGTCTGCGAACTCGGTTGCGACACGTGCTGTTTCAACCGCAACGAGCGTATTAAAGCGGGTATTTTGTGTATCCAGCAGATCGAGCAAAGAACGCTGACCAACACCGAATTGATCAGCATACGAGCTGATAAGCTGCTCGGATGTTGCCGCTTGTTTACGAATATCCACAAGACGTCTCTTTTGGAGCAGGCGGCGATCCCATGAAAGTCTGACGGCTTCCTCCACTTCACGGCTGACGGAATGCAATTTCATACGCTGTTCGTCGACACGGCGGATTTGTTCTTCGCGGTTGGCTGAATCGATACCGCCATTGAAAAGATTCCAGCGGACGACAACACCGACGCGATAATCATTATCCTTGCCTTCGATGCCTTCAACATCGTCGCCAATACGCGCGCGCGCTTCGGCGGAAACTTTTGGCGAGAAGGCAGCTTCAGCACCTTTCAGGAGCGCATAGGCCGTATCAATATCGGCCTGGGCAATTTTGACACTTGGGCTGTTTGTGCGTGCAAGGCCAATCGCATCATCCAGAGAACGCGGCAAATTTCCCGCGATAGAGCCAGGCGCTTGCGGTTTTTCTATCGGAAGGCCGACAAGGCGCAAAAAACGGATGCCCGCGGCATTGTAGTCTTCTTTTGCTTCGAGGATTCTTGCCTCGGCTGCAAAGACGCGTTCTTCTGCCTGCTGGCGATCTGCAATACTGATCGAGCCGCCTTGCGTGCCTTCCTGAAAATCACCCAGCAATTTGCGATGATAGCTCAGGTTATTTTGCGCATAGCCGACAACCCTGCCCGCGCGCATAAATTCAAGATATTCGCGGACAACCGCAAGGCCGATAAATTCCGAACGTTCCCAGACGCGGAACGAAGCACTGTCGACACGCGAGGCTTGCCGTTCGACCTCGGCTTCGCTGGCAAAGCCATCGAAAAGAAGTTGCGAAACAACAAAATTCGCTTCTTTGCGCGTATAGGTTTTGTCATCGGTGCCTAGTGACACCGTCGTGTTGTTTTCGCGCTGCTCGGCACCGATATCCGCAACAAGATCCGCACGGGGAAGAAAAAGTCCGCGCGCCTGTTTCAATTCAAATTCGGTTGCTTCGCGATTTGCTATCGCTTGTCCAATATCCGGATTTGATTTCACGGCAGCCGCAACGGCTTCACGCAATGTGATCGCCTGAGCGTTGCTCATCGCGCAAATGGCCAGCACTAATGATGTGCACATATAATAATGCGCACGCAAACCTGATTTCCGCATAACTTGCCCCCTTGAATTCCAGTTCAGCGTTCTGAACCACACCCGTAAGCTAAGTTTTTCTTAGTCTGCGGTTAGCCGCCATATTGAATGGCACATTTTCCATATAGGGGAAGGTATTTAGTGTAAAGAAGTATTTATGGCTCTTATTATATCATTGATTCAGTTAGACTCTTTTTGGTGCAGCGTAATCAAATACCACTACTTACTATGACAAGTATTTTTAATGATTTAAATAATAATTATAGACACTGATCTTTATCATAATACGACACCTGAAGAATTCAGTTCTTTTCGGACGACCACGGAAAATTTACATAACGGTCGCGCGTGTCGTAACAGATATTGCCATACATCTTGAGATATTGGTTGCGCCTTACCGCGTCTGCATAAACTTTCGACGGATCAGCCAAATCTTTTTCATATGCATCGATATTTTTAGCCGTGAGGGCAATCGGGAGAATATCCATGGCTTGCGGTATGCTTTTGCCTTCCAGCCAATCTGCTGCGTGTTGCCCCATCGCGTAACCAAAGACAGGCGACGCAAGACTGATAGTTGTTTTATACGGACCGCCTTTTTTAATTTCGGCAACCGCTTCCGGCTCGCCGTCAATTCCGCCGAGAAACTGATCAGGCTGTGCCTTGCCTGCTGCCCGCAAAGCTGCCAGCGCGCCAAGTACGACCGTGTCTGCACCAAGCACGACATCGATATCCGGCTGTGCAATCAGGATGGTATTCATCGTTGCAAACCCGCCCTCCTTGTTGACGGTCATCGGCGAGATATCTGCAACGACGGTTACGCCCGGCATATCCTGCAAAGAGTCCCGTATCGCCGCAAAGCGCGGGGCAAGAAACTGCAGGCTGTCGTGCGTGAGCAGAACAACGTTAGCCTTGCCATTAAGGCGTTCCTTAATGTAAGCCACAGCCGCATCACCAAGCGTTTTTCCCGTCAAATATTGCGGCGCATTCAGCAACGAGATGGCCGGTGGCGGCACGACAGTGCCGACGTAACTGCCGTCCCAGATCATTTCCTGCAGACTGCGGCTGAGAGATTCAGGATCGACTGGCGCGGCAACAAGCGCGCCCGTTTTCGCAGACCGGAAAGAGCGAACCTGTTCAATCATTTTTGCTGCATCGTTATTCGCGACAGCAGTTCGATATTCAAGGCCGCGATCCTTGGCAGCCATTGACAGGCCATGATCGACACCAAGCATAAACTCGCGCTCGTTTTCGCGAGCGAATGCCAAAACTTTGGTAAGGCCTGGAGGTGCATGGCACTTCGGCGCATTCGGATCAAATGCAGGAAAGACTGCCGGAACCGTAATGCCCGCCGGACCATCCTGCGCAGCCGACAAGACAGGGGCCAATGAAAACATAATAATCGTCAAAATTTTTATCTTCAGCATGGCGTTTGAAGATTTAAGAAAATTCCAAAATTGATTTTCTGACATAATTTTTTTGTTCTTATGATTGTAACGGAAAAACAAGACGCGCTGTCGTTCCCGGCTCGCCCTTCAGGTATTGAATATCAGCTTGCATGTTGGCAGCCATGGCCTTGATAATCTTTGTCCCAAGCCCCGTTCCCTTGGAAGGCGTACCATCGCTGCGGCCAACGCCGTCATCTTCAACAGCAAGCTCGACCTGTTGATGAGATAAATGCTTCAACCTGACACGGATTTCGCCGCTTTTGTGCGGATACGCGTATTTGAAAGCATTGGTCACCAGCTCCGCAACCACAACGCCAAGGCTGATGGTCGCATCGGGCTGCAGTTTCAGCGGCTCAAGTTCATATTTCAGAGAAGCGCCATGACCTTCATCACGCATCGATGTTTCAAGCTGTTCAAGCAAACCGCTCAAGTATTCGTCAAGCGCGACAAAACGCACGTCACCGGAACTGTACAAGCGTTTATGAACGGATGAAATGGCGAAAATGCGCGCCTGCGTTTCGGCAAGAACTTCCTTGGCAACTTTATCATTCACCGCATTGGCCTGAAGCCTGACAAGCGAAGCAACGAGTGAAAGGCTGTTGGCAACACGGTGGTTGACTTCCGAAAGCAAGAGTTCCGCGCGGTCGCGCGCCTGCGCCAGATCTGAGGTCCGCTCCTTGACGCGCTGCTCAAGGTTTGTGTTCAGCATACTGACTTCATCGCGCGCCTCAGCCAGTTTACGAATATAGCCAAAAAGCGTGACAATAACGATACCGACGACCAGAACGATGATCACGCCGCCGGCAATCGAAACCCACCGCAGACGCGTTGCATTCGCTCTCTGTTCACCGACCCCTGTCGTGAGGCGCTCATCCGCTTTGCGAATAATTCCTGAAATAAAAACATTCGCCTCGTCAGTCAGCGCCTTGCCACGATTGGTTCTCGTGATGGTCAGCGCATCTGCATCGCGGCGCTCACGCTTCAAGGAAATTGTCTGATCCATTTCTTCGAATTTATTAGCAATAATCGCCTTCAATCTTTGAAGTGCTTCGTTACTTGCTACGTAGGCGTCGAGGCGGCGTTTGACGATACCGAGCTGCCTTTCGGCTAGTGTTTTGGCCGTTGTGTAAGGTGCGAGATAAATCTCATTGCCGGTAATCAGAAAACCGCGCTGGCTCGCTTCCGCAGTTTGTATGGCATTACGCAGTTCGACGGCAGCACTTCGCGTATCGCGCGCTTCGATCACATCATTGAAATAAACCTGGACACGGTCCCCCAGCCAGATTGTCATGCCGACAATACCCAGCAGCGTCAGAAATCCGACAACAAGCAGCGCAATCGCGGACCTGACAAAGGAACTGTTACTTATAAGCATTCGGTAGCGCAGCGGAGCCTCGAAAAACCTGAAAATTTTAAACCCTGACCTGAACAGGGGATATCACAAAAACGAAGAGCGATACATTGTTAAAAGACAGGAAAATCGAATTTTTAAGGCGGTAAACGCGCGGTTTTCCGAAAACCAAATGTCAAAAACGGACAAACAGCTTTTGATAGTTTGATTATCCTTTTCGCGTCTTCATTCTTAATCGGTAAAATACCCGCAAAGTTTGCAATGTCTGCTTAGCGTTACATTTGCGTTTGTTTTGACTGTTCAAGCCATCCTGCCATCATGACATCCTGCGTTTGGCGGCATGGTAGTGTGATGAGTATCGATAAAATTTTATCTTCAACAGCTGGTTACACTCGCAATAAAAGCGAGACATTTAACCTCAACAATCCTGTCGTTGATGCAAAGAACATAACAGGAAACGAAATTGAAAATTCTGAACCGCTAAAAGGTATGAAAAACTTCGGCGCGTTTTACGATAATTTCGGTGATCGCTTAAGCTCAGAAGACATTCAATCATCTGTTGAAGAAACAAACAATGATGATGTAACTGCGGAACAGCCTTTAGTGATGGAGCCCATTGAGCTCGAAAATTACGTTGGCGAAAAGCATTTATCGCGCCAAACGACAGCGTTGCAAATTGCTTTTATCATGAAACACAGGATTGAAGAACTTGTTGCTAACCCGAAGGATCTAGAAAAATTTATTCAGCTGATCGATGCTGAAAATATCGGCGATCCGCCACCATATGACGCCGTTGCAAAAAATGCTCTGGCTATATTATACCGCGGCGTTTCGCCCGTCATGGGATGGCGCTATGGCCCGCTCGAAACAACGGGTGAATTCGCAGGCACGCGCCCAATCATCGGCGTCATTACTAACAGGGTATGGAGCAAGAAGCTTCAAAAATATGTGTCACAATTTTCACCCTATCAGGCCAATGGAGAGATGGTAAATAAGAAAC
The DNA here is from genome assembly GCA_040385045.1 of Pseudomonadota bacterium. GTDB lineage: Bacteria > Pseudomonadota > Alphaproteobacteria > Rhizobiales > UBA4765 > JAZKID01. Next base: position 8,789 of record JAZKID010000107.1, read on the forward strand.
GCAAGAAAGAACCTCTCAAAAAAGACAGCGCGACATATCAGCTGATCCTTTCGGCGCTGAGCGACATTTACACAGGTAAGGTTCCAGACCTTGTGAACCGCGCGACAAGCTATGCGAACGTTGCGGCTTCGACAGATCGTTCCTGGCAGGGCGGCGCTGCCGTTAATCAGGAAGGCAAGCTCGTCAAAGGCGGCGGACACGCCTTCTTCAACGCGACGAATGGCCGTTACGTCAAAGGTAAAGGCAGGATTGCAGAAATCCCGCAGGAATGGTCTGGCTGGACAAATTATATGGGCACGCTGATTGCGCAGAGCAAAGACAATGATAGTACGCAAACAACTTTGGCTGCTTTGTCGCCAGGCACGTTAAACAACAATAATAATACAGCAACTTACGCCTCGCTGATGCAGCGCCGTGAAACAAAATCATCTCTAAATGTGGCACCGCAAACAAAAATATCAAGCACCAAAATTTCTGAAGAAGAAACAATTAAAAAAGGCAACGTCACTTATCGCAAGCTCGCTGCGAATGAGTTAATGATCAAAGACGATGCATGGATATTCAGTGAAGCGGAAATAGAATTTATCCCTGTGCGCAAGATCGATAATCCGGACACATCGTCGCGTTAAAGCGATTTTTAATTACCGGCACGTTGCCATCCCTTCTGACAATCCTGCATATAATTTTGATAACGACCGGCCTTGATCGCCTCACGCGCGCCTCGCATCAGGTCCTGAAAATAACTCAGGTTGATTGCCGTCAACATCATGGCGCCAAGCATTTCTCCTGATTTGATAAGATGGTGCAGATAAGCCCGCGAATAATCCCGCGCGGCCGCACACGAGCTTTCCTCGTCAAGCGGCTTTTTGTCATTCGCATGTTTCGCATTGCGCAGATTTATTTTTCCGAACCGCGTGTAAGCCGTGCCGTGGCGTGCATTACGCGTTGGCAGGACACAGTCGAATTGATCAATACCGAGCACGATGGCTTTCAACAGATCATCCGGCGTGCCGACGCCCATGAGGTAATGCGGCTTATCTTCAGGCAGGATCGGCAATGTTTCTTTTAACATTGCCAGCATCACATCCTGCGGTTCACCGACAGCGAGGCCGCCGACGGCATAACCCTGAAAATCCATATCAACCAGCGCGCGGGCAGATTCCTGACGTAAAACAACGCTGTCACCGCCCTGAACAATTGCGTAAAGCGCCTTGCCTTCGGCGGCGAGCTTACGTTTCGTAAATTCAGTTTTCGCCCGTTCGGCCCAACGAAGCGACAAGCGCATGGCACGGGCAATATCGCTACCTTCGGCAGGCAAACGAATACATTCGTCAAGCTGCATCTGGATATCGGCGCCAAGGAGCGCCTGCACTTCAACGGCACGTTCCGGTGTCAGGCGATGTTTTGAACCATCGATATGCGAGGCGAATGTCACACCGTCTTCATCGAGCTTGCGAAGGCTGCTGAGGCTCATCACCTGAAAGCCACCGGAGTCCGTCAAGATCGGCTTGTCCCAGACCATAAAAGCGTGAAGACCGCCAAGCGCCGCCACCTGCTCTGCACCCGGGCGCATCATCATGTGATACGTATTACAAAGCAGGATTTGTGCGCCGGTTTCGGCCACCTGTTGCGGATAAAGCCCTTTGACCGTCGCAGCGGTGCCGACAGGCATGAAAGCCGGCGTTTCGATCACACCGTGCGGCGTTGTAATCTTGCCTATGCGCGCAAGCCCGTCCTTCGCCAGAACTTCAAATGAAAATGTCATGCGCCTTCGCCCTTTGAAAGCAGGCATGCATCGCCGTATGAATAAAAATGGTAGCCATTCTTAATTGCATGCTTATAGGCAACCTGCATCGTTTCCAATCCGGAAAACGCGCTGACAAGCATGAAGAGTGTCGACCGCGGCAAGTGAAAATTCGTCAACAACATATCGGCGGTTTTGAAGCGGTACCCCGGCGTCATGAAAATCGATGTCTCATCTGCGAAAGGCTGGATTTTTCCGTCATCGTCCGACGCACTTTCGAGAAGGCGCAGGCTTGTGGTGCCGACTGGAATAATACGGCCGCCGTCAGCGCGAACCTTGTTGAGTGCATCCGCCGTCTCGCGGCTGACGCTGCCCCATTCGGCATGCATGATATGTTCCTGCGTGTCGTCGCTTTTGACAGGAAGAAATGTTCCGGCACCCACATGTAATGTAATATGGTGCAATGAAATCCTGCGCTGCGTTAAAATTTCGAGAAGCTGCGGCGTGAAGTGCAATCCTGCTGTCGGCGCAGCTACCGAACCATCGTGTTTCGCAAAAACAGTCTGGTAGTCGCTGACGTCTTTCTGGTCCGGCGCGCGTTTCGAAGCGATATAGGGCGGCAGCGGGACGATACCGCAAGCCTTGATCTCTTCATCGAGAGCAATGCCGGATTGTGAAAAGAGTAGTGTCACCTCGCCTTCGTGACGCGCCGTAATCTCAGCTGTCAGGTTTCCGAAGTTGATGTGGTCTCCCACCTGAAGTTTTTTTGCCGGGCGTGCGAAAGCGCCCCATGTTTCGTCATCGATGCGCTTGTGAAGGTTAAAAGAAATACCGGCCGTGATATCGCCGCGGCGACGAACACCTTCAAGCTGGGCCGGAAAAACTTTCGTATCGTTGAAAACAAGCGCATCGCCCGCGCGCAGGAGAAGCGGCAGATCGCGAATGCTATAATCGCCAAACGGATTTTTTTGTCGCGGATCGACACATAGCAGTCGCGCCTTGTCCCGCGGCTCTGCCGGGCGGAGCGCGATCCGCTCCGGCGGCAGGTGGAAATCGAACAGGTCAACGCGCATGATTTTTTACATTCTCATGCGCAATGGGGTGATGTCAGGCAGCCTTGACGTCGGCCAGCACGCGCATGGTGGTGATCTTGTCGGGATTGTCGACAGGTTCACCACGCTCGAAAGCGTCGGCAACTTCCAGGCCCTCAATCACCTCGCCCCAGACCGTGTACTGGCCGTTGAGCCACGGCGCTTCATCGAGACAGATGAAAAACTGGCTATCGGCCGAATTCGGATCATTCGAACGGGCCATCGAGCAGACGCCGCGCACATGCGGTTCTTTCGAAAACTCGGCTTTCAGCTTCTGGCCTGAGCCGCCCATGCCGGTTCCCGTCGGATCGCCGCCCTGCGCCATGAAACCATCGATGACGCGATGAAAAACCAGCCCGTCGTAAAAACCTTCAGCAGCGAGCTGTTTAATGCGCGCGACATGTGCGGGCGCGAGATCGGGTCGCAAGGCAATCAGGATGCTGCCTTTGCTGGTTTCCATGACAAGCGTATTTTCTGGATCGTTCTTCGACATATTAGCTATCCTTGCGTGGTGGGACGTTTTTGTTTTGCTCATCGAGCCATTTTTTCAACGGCGCGAAATAATCAATAATGGCCGTTGCATCGAGCTGGTCTTCGCCGGTCATTTCCTTCAAGGCAACCGGCCATGGCTTGCTGGCACCCAGCGCCATCATCTTGCGCAATTTTTCACCGGCTTTTGCATTGCCGTAAATCGAGCAGCGATGCAGCGGGCCGGTATAGCCCGCTTCCTTGCACAGCGCGCGGTGGAACTGGTACTGCAACACGGCAGCAAGGAAATAACGCGCATAAGGCGTGTTGCCGGCAATGTGGTATTTTGCACCCGCGTCGAAATCATCTTCGCTGTCTTCCACAAGCAGGATTGTGGCTGCTTTCTCGAATTTCAT
>JAZKID010000108.1:0-335 GCA_040385045.1 Pseudomonadota bacterium
TTTGACCTTGGTATTCTCGAGTCCAAGATTCTCCGTATTGCCGACAATACCGACAGCGGAGATCAGTTTCTCGGCGGTGATTTTCTGCTGCGCTTTTCCATCGTCGATATGCGCGATGATACTACCTTTGCCTTTTTCGACCTTCGTCACTTTCGCACCAGTGATAATTTTTATGCCCTGTTTTTCAAAAGCCTTGCGCGCGGCGGCGGCAATGTCGGCATCTTCCACCGGCAGGATTTGCGGCATCAATTCAATAATGGTCACCTCTGCACCGAGTGTGCGATAGAACGAAGCGAACTCGACACCAATTGCGCCTGAACCCATAACGATCAGCG
>JAZKID010000108.1:345-6624 GCA_040385045.1 Pseudomonadota bacterium
GTCTTTGGCACCATGGCTTCGAAATAGGTCCAGATCAGGTCACCATCGGGCTCAATGCCCGGCAGCACGCGCGGCCGCGCGCCTGTCGCGATGATGATGTGTTTGGCCTGATAAGTGCCTTCGCCGAGCGTGCCTTTCGGCGCAGGCGGATTTTCGCGCGGCTGTTTTTGTAGTGCGCTGACCTGGACTGTACCGGCCTTGGCGATTTTCGCCTCGCCCCAGATGACGTCGACCTTGTTCTTCTTCAGCAGCAGGCCGACGCCGCCGTTCAGTTGCGCCGATACATTGCGCGAGCGTTTGACGATATCGGCGATCTCGAAAGACGGTTTGGAAATCTTGAGGCCATAATTTTGTGCGTGTTCGGCATAATGGAAAATTTCGGCAGAACGCAGCAGCGCCTTGGTTGGAATGCAGCCCCAGTTCAGGCAGATGCCGCCAAGATGCGCGCGCTCGACCACGGCTGTTTTCAAGCCCAGTTGTGCCGCACGAATGGCCGCGACATAACCGCCGGGGCCGCCACCGATCACAATCACATCATATGCGCTCATTTAAGCTCTCTTCCTGCCAGCCGTGTTGACGTAACAGGCTTCGTCATCAAAATCCAATGGCTGTCGTGTGGAAAAAACGGGTGATCGCCGACAGGCAAACGCTTGTTTTCGGTAAATTCACGTCGCAGGAAACTGGCATGCCAATCCTTGTTTTCCTCATGAACAATGACGAAAACTTGCCCGACTCCGGATGTTTCCGCGTCCTGTATTGCCAGGTCGACAAAATGGCGCGCGATCCCCATCTTGCGATAGTCTTCATGCACGGCCACAATGGCCAGATAAAGCGAGCCTTCACATTCGCGCCGCAAATCCAGCAGGCATTTTTCCGACGATGAAAGCGGCCCGAGGAAATCGGCAGGTGGAACCTTTTCTTGCAGGCACGCAATCAGCAGACCGACAATCTGGTTATTATGTTGTGCAAGGACGCAATCTGCGTAATAGGCAATACTGTCTTTATCGAGAATGTCGTGTGCGAATGCATCGATCCAATTTTCGCCCGGTTGCGTTTGCTGGCTCCACCAGATTTCGGAAAGACCATTGTTCGCCATATTATAAAGAATAGCGATCTCGCGTGCGTCAGATTTCGTTCCGAAACGGAAATGAACGTTCTGGTCTGTCTGCCCGGCCGTCATACAAACATAAGGGCCGGCTGTTCGATATTCATTTTGAAGGCGTTGAGCAGTTCAGCACCAAGCACACCATCGACGGCGCGATGATCGGTCGCCAGTGTGACGCTCATCATCGTGCGCACGACCGGCTGGCCATTCTGCACGACGACGCGTTGTTCACCTGCACCGACAGCAAGAATGGTGGCATGTGGTGGATTAATAACGGCCGAGAAATTTTTGATGCCCATCATGCCGAGGTTCGAAATCGCCGTTGAACCACCCTGATATTCATGCGGTGCGAGGCGGCGTGTTTTCGCGCGCTTGGCGTAATCCTTCATTTGCGCAGAAATATCCGGCAGCGATAGCGTTTCAGCCTTGCGAATGATCGGCGTCATCAGGCCGCCCTCAATTGCAACAGCGACACCGATATCGGAATGTTTGTGTTTCAGAAGTGCATTCGAAGTCCATGTCACATTTGCATTCGGTACGCGTTGCAATGCGCTGGCCATGGCTTTGATAACAAAATCGTTGACCGACAGTTTGTAGGCGGACTTTCCATCTTCGCCCATTGGCGCGATGTGATTCATCGCCGTGCGTGCTGCGAGCAAGGCTTCGAGGTCGCAATCGACGGTAAGATAAAAATGCGGAATGGTCTGTTTGGATTCCGTCAGGCGCTGCGCAATGATGCGGCGCATCTGGTCGTGCGGAATTTCTTCATACGAGCCCGGTTCATAAAGTTGGCGTACGGCGGTATCAGACATGCCTTGCGCCATAGAAGCGGAAGCAGCGCCGCCCGCAGGCGCATTGAGAATATCTTTTTCAATGATGCGGCCATGCGGACCGGAACCTTTCACGCGCGAAAGGTCGACACCCTTTTGCTTCGCAATGCGTTTAGCGAGAGGCGATGCAAAAACGCGCTCACTTGAAGATGATGCAACAAGTTGTGCAGGCGCCGCAGCAGGTTTATTCTGGCTGAGCGGAATCACATTATTTTCTTTCTGTGCCGCAACTTTCGGTGCAGGCGCGGCAGCGGTGCCAATATCGCTGGCCTTTTCACCATCATTGAGAAGCACGGCAATTGGCGTATTCACGGCGACATCATTGGTGCCTGCGTTGATGAGAATTTTCCCAAGCGTTCCTTCGTCGACGGCTTCGACTTCCATCGTCGCCTTGTCGGTTTCGATCTCGGCCAGCACGTCGCCGGATTTGACCGTGTCGCCTTCTTTTTTCAGCCACTTGGCAAGGTTGCCCTTTTCCATGGTGGGCGACAGCGCGGGCATGAGGATGTTCGTTGGCATACGCTTAACTCCGGTACATCACTTGTTTCACCGCTTCGACAAGTTCAGCGACTGTCGGGAGCGCGAGCTTTTCAAGGTTCGCTGCATAAGGCATCGGCACATCCTTGCCGGACACGCGCATGACGGGCGCATCGAGATAATCGAACGCCTCTTCCATGATACGCGCTGAAATTTCAGAACCGATACCGGACTGCTGCCAGCCTTCCTCAATGACGACGCAGCGGTTTGTCTTCTTGATGGATTCAATGATCGTTGCGCTATCCATCGGCCGCAACGTTCTGAGATCGATGATTTCAGCTCAGTGGCGGCCTTGATCGCGTAAGTCATGCCGATCGACCATGCGACACTGGTGACATCTTTGCCTTGCTTGTGAATGCGCGCTTTGCCGATCGGCAAAACGAAATCATCCAGCACAGGGACATCGAAACTTTGGCCGTAAAGAATTTCGTTTTCAAGAAACACAACCGGGTTATTGCTGCGGATGGCTGCCTTCAGCAAACCTTTCGCATCACTGGCGAGATATGGCGCGATAACCGTGAGGCCCGGCACATGGCTGTACCATGATGAATAGTCCTGACTGTGCTGCGCGGCGACACGCGCGGCGGCGCCGTTCGGGCCGCGGAAAACAATTGGATTTTCGATCTGCCCGCCGGACATATAAAGCGTCTTCGCTGCCGTAATGATGTGGTCGATCGCCTGCATCGAGAAGTTGAACGTCATAAACTCGACGATCGGACGCAAGCCAACCATAGCGGAGCCTGCGGCAAGACCTGCAAAACCGTATTCGGTAATCGGCGTATCGACGACGCGCTGCGGGCCGAATTCCTGCAACAGGCCCTGCGTGATTTTGTAAGCACCCTGATATTCGGCGACTTCTTCGCCGATCACATACACTTTCTGGTCGCGACGCATTTCTTCCGCCATCGCATCGCGCAGCGCTTCACGCACCGTTGTTTTGACGAATTGCGTACCTTCCGGAATTTCTTCACTCAGATCTACCGATGCCGCTGCAGGTTTTGGCGATGCGACAGAAGATGGCGCGTCCCTTTCATTTTTTTTCTGCTGTTCGGAAACACTGCCGTCGCCTTCTTTTTGCTTTGTTGATTTTTTCTCGTTGTTGTTGACGGCATTCAGATCAATTTTCTCACCTGCATTACCTAAAAGCGCGATTGGCGTATTGACAGCCACATCCTGTGTGCCCGCGCTGACAAGAATTTTAGCCAGCACACCTTCATCGACAGCTTCGACTTCCATCGTTGCCTTGTCGGTTTCGATCTCGGCCAGCACGTCGCCCGATTTGATGGTATCGCCTTCTTTTTTCAACCACTTTGCAAGGTTGCCCTTTTCCATGGTCGGTGAAAGCGCAGGCATGAGAATTTGTGTTGTCATTCGCTGTAATCCTTACGCGTAAATATCCGTCCACAATTCGGACGGATCAGGTTCAGGCGATGTTTGCGCGAATTCGGCGGAAGCTTTCACTTCCGTCATGATTTCATCATCAATTTTCTTGATATCGGCTTCGGCAATCTTGTGCTCACCCAGTAAACGTTCGCGCACCATTTCAATCGGGTCGTTTTCCATGCGTACTTTTTCGACTTCTTCCTTGCTGCGATATTTTGCAGGGTCGGACATTGAATGACCGCGATAACGATAGGTCATCATTTCCAGAATATAAGGGCCGCCGCCCTCGCGGATTTTTTTCAGAGAGCGTGAGCCCGCTTCATAAACGGCGCGCACATCCATGCCGTCGACGCGTTCGCCCTCAATGTTAAACGAGATGCCGCGCTTGTAGAATTCAGGGTTCGATGATGAACGTTCGACGGATGTGCCCATGGCGTATTTGTTATTTTCGATGATGTAGAGCACCGGCAGGTTCCACAGCTTCGCCATGTTGAACGCTTCGTACACCTGCCCCTGGTTGGCGGCGCCGTCGCCGAAGTAACAGACGCAGACGGCTTTCGATTTATTGTATTTGTTCGCGAACGCGATACCTGTGCCGAGCGGCACCTGCCCGCCGACGATGCCGTGGCCGCCGAAAAACTTTTTCTCTTTCGAGAACATGTGCATCGAGCCGCCCTTACCCTGGCTGTAGCCGTCGCGGCGGCCTGTCAGCTCGGCCATCACGCCGTTCGCCGTCATGCCGCAGGCAAGCATATGGCCATGGTCGCGGTAACCGGCGATCACCTGGTCATCCTTGTGCTGCGCCATTTGCATGCCGGTGACGACAGCTTCCTGCCCGATATACAAGTGGCAGAACCCGCCGATCAGACCCATGCCATAAAGCTGGCCCGCGCGTTCTTCAAAACGGCGGATGAGCAGCATATCTCGGTAAGCCTTCAGTTCCTGTTCTTTATCGAAACCCTTGCGCACGCCGGTATTGTGACCCGCCCCTGCAACATATTTTTCGGAAGATGATTTTGCCGCCATCAGAATCCTGCCTTTCGCTTTGATTTAGCTGAGAGAAAGGCAAAAGGCGAGAGGGAAAAACGATTGTCGTATGATAAGCTATTGAAACAACAAACAATACATATCATTTTCATAAAATACCTGAAATTGACGAAGTAAATAAACTCAGAGATAGTAGTATTAATATTGGAGAGCGTGATGTTTTTTACTTTTCATCAACTGGACGGCTTGAATAGCAAAAATGGCGTTCTTTTTTATGGAAAAAAGGACCGGCAAATTAGCGAAAGTGAGTTTTCTACAGTCCTTTCGCACTTTGCAGGCGCTGACGCAGACAATTTTTATTTCGATCGACAAAAACTGGAAAGTTTAAACAGTAGAGTCATAGATGATGAACTTGATAGAGAGCAAAGATTGCGGAAGGTGCGAATGTCACCAAAAGATTATAATATGATCGACCCAACATCTTTCGTCCGAAGTATCATTGAGAAATACGATCAAACCGGCGATGGCAAATTAAACAGAACCGAATATGCAAAACTTTTGCTGGAATCCTAGCGTTTCATAATCAGCACATCGCGCGGATGCGCCATGTTGAGTGAATCCATGGCGCGCTCTTCCAGCATATCGGGGTCGAGGCTTTCAGGTTTGAGAAGCGCAATACGGCGTTCCAGCACGACACGGTCCTTTTTCAGCAAGTCCAGCTCGCCCTGAAGCTCAACAACGCGCGCTTCGAAGCGGTGATTCGCAATGATGCCATGATCGCCGTTGAAGGCATGGAATGCGAAATAGCCGACAACCGCCAGCGCGAGAGTCGCGACCGCAAGGCGCCGTTTCAGCCGCGAATGATAGGTATTGAAAACCATGCACTTGTCCCTCCTTAAGCAATAGCTAAAAGAGGTTCATAAAGTGTTGTCAGGCGGCGGATTTGGCCGCGTTTTTCTTGGCGGTTTGACCTTTGGCTGCAGCTTTAAGAACACCTGCCCCCGCATAAATCGCCGCTCCGCCCAGTTCTTCCTCGATGCGCAGCAGCTGGTTGTATTTGGCCAGCCTGTCGGACCGTGCCAGCGAACCGGTCTTGATCTGCCCGCAATTGGTGGCGACGGCGAGGTCAGCAATCGTGGTGTCTTCGGTTTCACCCGAGCGGTGGCTCATCACGCAGCGCCAGCCTGCCTTGTGGGCCATTTCGACAGCAGCCAGCGTTTCCGACAGGGTGCCGATCTGGTTGATCTTGATCAGGATGGCATTCGCCAGCCTGTCGTCAATGCCGATCTTGAGGCGCTCGGTATTCGTGACGAACAGATCGTCACCAACGAGCTGAAGTTCGTGGACAAGCACGACCCCAAGCTGTTCGACAAGCCCGAGTAGTGGCGGCCGACGGCAGCGGATCGCGCCCCGGCTGCCGTGGTACACTTTTGGTAC
>JAZKID010000108.1:6634-7047 GCA_040385045.1 Pseudomonadota bacterium
TCCTCGATCGACAGGATCGGATATTGTTTGCACAACTGCGCGAGATAGGCCGCCTGCTCGGTCGACGAGCGCGTTTTCTTTTCGCCTTCATAGACATACTGGCCGTTCTTGAAAAATTCTGTCGAGGCAGGATCAAGCGCGATCATGATATCACTGCCGGCTTTCAGGCCCGCCTTGCTGATGGAAGCCATAATTGTATCAAGCGCTTCTTCGGCTGTCTTCAAGTCGGGTGCGAAGCCGCCTTCGTCGCCGACATTGGTGTTCATGCCTTTGGCTTTCAGCGTGCTTTTCAGTGTGTGAAAAATTTCCGCGCCCCAGCGCAGACCTTCCTTGAAGCTTGGTGCGCCGACCGGCATGACCATGAATTCCTGAAAGTCGATCGGGTTGTCGGCATGAGCACCGCCGTTGAGAAT
>JAZKID010000108.1:7057-9377 GCA_040385045.1 Pseudomonadota bacterium
GCGCCGCCGCGCCGCCGACGTAACGATAAAGCGGCTGACCGGCGGACTGCGCAGCCGCCTTAGCAATTGCAAGAGAGACGCCAAGAATAGCGTTTGCACCAAGACGCTTCTTGTTTGGCGTGCCATCAAGTTCAATAAGCCGGCTATCGATCTCCGCCTGGTTCTCGGCTTCGAGGCCAACGATGTCTTCGAAGATTTCATTGTTCACATGGGCAACCGCCAGCGAAACGCCTTTACCGAGATAGCGGGCCTTATCACCATCGCGGAGTTCCACGGCTTCATGCGCGCCTGTGGAAGCGCCGCTTGGAACAGCCGCACGGCCGAATGCACCGTCTTCCAGCAGTACGTCGACTTCCACGGTCGGGTTGCCGCGGCTATCGAGAATTTCGCGGGCGGTGATGTCGGTAATAGTGGTCATTTCAACATTCCTTATGAATCAAAACGGTAAGCCGACTTATAAATTATCAGGCAGGTTTTGACAGAGCTATTTTGAGTTTCGGCCACGTCAAATTCAGGGCGAGACCGCTGATGACAAGCGCAATCGCAGCCAGTTTCCAACCCGGCAACGGCTCCGATAAAATCAGGGCCGATGCCGACATACCGAAGATGGGAATGAGCAGCGCAACCGGCGTAATAATTGCGGCCGGATGCCGCGCCAGCAGCCACCCCCATGCTGCATAACCGAATAAGGTATTGGCAACAGACTGATAAATGACGGCCGCCCATGTCATCCAGTTGCTTTGCAGGATGCCAGATTCAATTGCCGGCCAGCCTTCGAATATGAACGACAGGGCGAGCAGCGGCGGAAATGAAAACAGGCTGCCCCAGACGACGTAAGCCAACATGTTGGCAGGCGCCCCTGCTTTGGCGACAGTGTTTCCGCACCCCCAGCTGAAAGCCGCCAGTAAGATCAAGGTCAAACCAAACGGTGTCGCGCTATGGCCGCCATTGACCGCGATAACGCCAAGACCACCGACAGCCAGCGCGAGCGCAAAGATCTGAAAAAGTTTGACGCGCTCGCCCGTGAACCACATCGAAAGGCCGATGGTAAAGAAAATCTGCGTCTGAATGACAAGCGAGGCAAGACCCGGCGAAATATCATGCTTCATCGCGATATACAGAAGGCCGAACTGCCCGGCGCCGATCAGCACACCATAAGCAGCCAGATTGAGCCATGCGACAGGCGGGCGCCTGATGAAGAAAACGGCAGGAAAAAATGCAAAAATAAATCTCAATGCGCCGAACAGGAGTGGCGGAAGATGATCCAATGCGAACTTGATAACGACGAAATTCGTGCCCCAGATGACAGTGACGAACAGCGCAAGCATAAGGTGGGAAAATGGAAGAGCCAGATTTCTATGAGACATCAGGCGACCTATTCTACACATAAATCTGTTTGGTGTTACAGAAAAAATGCTATGGAATGAATTATGAAAACAGGAAATCTTCAACTCGGTAAAAAATCCAAGGTTGCGAAATCGTCAAAGCAGGCGCAGCTGGACCGTGTGCCGAACCCGCATGCGGACACGAATTATGTTGCGCGCTTCACCTGCCCTGAATTCACATCGCTCTGCCCGGTCACGGGCCAGCCGGATTTCGCGCATCTGGTCATCGACTATGTGCCGAACAAATGGCTGCTCGAATCCAAGTCGCTGAAACTTTACCTGTTCAGTTTCCGCAATGAAGGTGCATTCCACGAAGATTGCACGGTCGGTATTGGCAAGCGTATTGCCGATACAATCAAGCCGCGCTGGCTGCGCATCGGCGGTTACTGGTTTCCGCGCGGCGGTATTCCCATCGATGTGTTCTGGCAAACAGGCACAGCGCCGAAAAATATCTGGCTGCCGGAGCAAGGTGTGGCCAGCTATAGGCCGAGGTAATTACAAACACACGATAAAACGATAGTATTGCAAGTTCATTTGTATAAGTATATATTATCTATTGTTGATACTTATTTCATTTTATTTAAAAAATTTATAGTGGTGGCTTGGCATGACTACGATCAGTGAATTGATAATAGCGCGGGCCGATACCGGCGGCGGGAATTCTTCCAGCAAAATTGGAGATGGTATCGACATTGATGAGCTGGGCAATATGTTTGCCTTGCAAGCCTATCTTTTGTCACATGCTACAAAAGAAAATTTACAGGTAAATCAATTTGGCTGGACAGATAACAAAGACGACAACATCCTTGCTTTCAGCAAAAATGAATTGGATAATTATAAAAAATACTTTCGTCTTTCTGCAAAAGTTAGCCCTGATTTTTCCCAAGGCTCCATATCAGGCCATGAACTTGCATTGGCTGCTTTTCAAAGTTTGA
>JAZKID010000109.1:0-4060 GCA_040385045.1 Pseudomonadota bacterium
AAGGCAGCGATTTTCTTTCAACGCACCCGATGGGGCCGCAACGTGTAGCCGCGGCGTTACTGTCGGCGCGCCAGTGGGGCAGCCGCGGCATCGGCGAAACGGATCGCGATTCATATCTGCGCCTTCTCGATGGTCTGATTTACGGCGACGATCCTGCACAAGGCCTCGTACGCGGCCAGCGTTTCCTTCACCCCTATTTCGGCTTTGCTTTTGCAGCGCCCGAAGGCTTTACGCTTGAAAACACCAACCAGGCTGTTGTCGGCATCGCGCCTGATGAGCGCGCGCTGCGTTTTGATAAACTGGCGAAAGCGGAAGGCTCCTTGCAGGATGTGCTTCGGGCATCGGCGGCGCGTGATCTGAACATCGAAAAAATCGAACCCCTCAGCATCAATGGTTTTGAAGCCGCGACGGCGCTCGGCCGTTCGCCGGGCTGGACATTCCGTATCGTGCTTATTCGCAAGGACAGCGAAGTCTACCGCTTCATTTTTGTCAGCCGCAAATTCAACGAACAGGCCGATGCGCTGTTTTTATCCGCGGCGCATTCGTTTCACGCGCTTGCGGAAGATGAAAAAGCCATCAGCCAGCCTTATCGCCTGCGCGTTGTGAAAGTGCGCGAGAATGATCGCGCGGAAAATCTTGCCGGTTACATGGCCATTCCGTCGCAGCCGCTGGAACGCTTCCTTGTTCTCAACGGCATTGACGGCAACGCAACATTGCAGGCGGGTGCGGAAGTCAAAGTCATCGCCGCGCGATAAAGCGCGCAATAAAAAAAGCTCGCCATATCTCGGCAAGAAAGTCGAAATCAAATAAAAAAACCCAAGTCGGCGTTACCGACTTGGGTGGCGGGCTTTTTCGTAACTTCTAAACCTTTAAGCGGCTTTTTCTTCGCCCATCGTGCTGTCATCGTTGTCGGCTTTCTTGAAAGCCACAACATTGTCTTCACTGGTCGCAGCACGGCGGCGCGGGCTTTTCTGCAGGGCCGCTTCGATCATGTGCTGGGCTTCCGTGTCGCTCGTCTTGTTGACGACGGCCACTTCGCGCACCATACGGTCGAGAGCTGCTTCATAAAGCTGGCGCTCGGAATAGGACTGTTCCGGCTGCGTGTCGGCGCGGAAAAGATCGCGGACGACTTCGGCAATAGATATAATGTCGCCGGAATTGATCTTCGCTTCATATTCCTGCGCGCGGCGTGACCACATCGTGCGTTTGATGCGCGGACGGCCTTTCAGCGTTTCGACAGCTTTGGCAACAAGACCCGTTTCCGAAATCTTGCGCATGCCGACGGCGACAATCTTGCCGACCGGAACGCGGAGCGTCATTCTGTCTTTTGCAAAGAAGACGACGAAGAGCTCGAGCTTCAGACCGGCGATCAGCTGTTCTTCGATTGCGGTGATCTGGCCGACGCCGTGTGTCGGGTAGACGATGTATTCGTTGACCTTGAAACCGATCTTGCTGTTGCCGGCAGATTTGGCCGGGTTGGCCGTCGTCGAAAAGTTCGACATCTTGATCGGCGGTTGCGGCATTGCAGGCTTGCCGTTGCTGGCAGGCGCCATGGTGCGAACCGGCATCAGCTTTTGGACTACGGCTGGCTTTGCAGCGGCTTCTTTCGCCTTTTTCTCGGCGAGCAATTTTTGCTTTTCTGCGGCAGCAGCCTGCACCTTCATCATTTTTTTGATGGAGTCGGCGGAAACAGTTTTTGTCGCGGCTTTCGGAGCTGTTTTTACAGCAGCGACCGGTTTCTTTTTCAGCTCGACCTTTTTGACGAGCTTCTTGGCGACAGGTTTTTTAATCGGGGCTTTTGCGCGAACAGGGGAAGCCTTGCGCTTCGTCGATGCGGCGGGGCGGGAAGGAGCTTTTCGGGCGTTGCTTGTCTTGCGGGCGGCAGGAGCGGCGCGGGCAGCGGATTTGGGTTTTTGCTGCGACTTGCTGCGGGAATTCGTTGTTTTCTTGTTTTTTGCCGTTTTTGCGCTCGCCATAGAGGTCATTCTCCTTGCTTTAAGACAACATCAGATGCCTGCGGGGGTGCAGGAAGTGATAGACGGAATCGAATAATGCTGCGGAAACCGCGTTACGGTCAGCGAAACATTGGTAGGTTCAAGTTAAGATAAGCATTCGTAGCGGGGTTTGACGTTAATATCATTGTTTTACTAATACACACGCGATTAAACCCAAAAAAAGTGCTCCGAATACGGAGCTTTTAGCGTTTCTGACGCTACCTCAACTGTGAAAAAACCCTATCACAGGTTTGGTTAAAAAGAAAGACTTATTTAAACATTATGAAAGTTTAAGTTAATTCTTTAATGATTTTTCGAGGGGGTCGTTAACCTTTGCTTCCGTTTTTTCGATTTTTGCATCTTTTCTTACTTTCAGGGCCAAATCGGCCTGTGCCTTGCGCATCAGGAAAGCGCGAATCTGTGGCTCCACCTCGGCAAGGGCCGGGGCAGGCTGAACCCGCTTGTCCTCGACCTTGATGACATGCCAGCCAAACTGGCTTTTGACTGGTTGGGGGATGACCTTGCCCTTCGCGCCCTTGAAGGCCGCTTCCGAAAACTCCGGCACCATCCGTTCCTTGGTGAAATAGCCAAGATCGCCGCCCTGTTTGCCCGAACCGGGGTCCTTGGACAGCGTTTTGGCGAGTTCGGCGAAATCCTTGCCTTTGTTCAATTCGGCAATGGCGGCCTTGGCTTCTTCTTCCGTTGGCACGAGAATGTGGCGCGCATGCACCTCTTCCTCGGGCTTGATGGTCTTGAGGCGCTCGTTATAAAAAGCTTTGATGGCGTCCGGCGTGATGGTCTTGTCGATTTCCTGCTTTAAAAGCTGTTCCATCAACAGTTTATCCGTGACAAAATGCAGGCGCTTTTCATAATCCGCGCTGCTGTCCATCTTCTGCTTGCGCGCTTCTTCGGAGAGAAGGTTGAGCGTGATCAGGTAATCGATCAGCTGTGCGCGGCGCGCTTCTTCAGGGAGGCCTTCAAGCGCTGCCGCAAGTTCGGTTTTTGCCGCTGCCACATCGGCTTCGGTAATCGCCTTGCCGTTGATTTTTGCAACCACGGTTTCCGGCGCGGGTGCCGCAGCCTGTGCGAATGCAGCCGACGAAAACAGAAGGTTTGCTGCAAGGGCAACAACGGAAAGGCGAAGAATCATGAACATCATCCTGATTTGAAAAGCTTGCTCGTTGGTGTAATCGGGCGGGGCGCAATTGACAATGGCGCTTCCCCCACCATATCTGATGAAAAAGAGCCCATAATATGGCCATCATTTCGATGTGGCCTGCCGGGGGCATCCGCCACGATTTCAAGGATAGATGAACACATGGCAGCGTTGAGTGCAGTTGCAAAACTGGTTTTTGGTTCTTCCAACGACCGGCGCGTCAAAGGGTATGATCCGAAGATCAGGGCGATCAATGCGCTTGAGCCGGAAATTGCCAAACTGACCGATGCCGAACTCAAGGCCAAGACGGAAGAATTCCGCGCCGATCTTGCCAAAGGAAAAAAACTCGACGATCTGCTCGTGCCCGCTTTCGCCGTCGTGCGCGAAGCAGCAAAACGCACATTAAAACAGCGCCATTTCGATGTGCAGCTGGTCGGCGGCATGGTGCTGCATGAAGGCTCGATCGCGGAAATGAAAACCGGCGAAGGCAAAACGCTGGTCGCCACGCTTCCGACTTATCTCAACGCGCTCACCGGGAAAGGTGTGCATGTCATCACCGTCAACGACTATCTTGCCAAGCGCGACAGTGAATGGATGGGACAGGTCTATTCTTTCCTCGGTCTCACCACCGGTGTGATCGTGCACGGTCTGGACGACGACCAGCGCCGCGCGGCCTATGCCTGCGACATCACTTACGGCACCAACTCTGAGTTCGGCTTCGACTACCTGCGGGACAATGGTATGGCCTCCACCAAGGACGAACAGGTCCAGCGCGGCCACTACCTCGCCATCATCGACGAAGTGGACTCCATCCTCATCGACGAAGCGCGCACCCCGCTCATCATTTCCGGGCCTTCCTCCCAGTCGTCCCACCAGTTCGACAAATACAAGCCGCTCGTCGAGTTGCTCG
>JAZKID010000109.1:4070-6300 GCA_040385045.1 Pseudomonadota bacterium
GGATGTCACCTACGGCACCAACAGCGAATTCGGGTTCGATTACCTGCGCGACAATATGAAATACGAGCGCCGGCAGATGGTGCAGCGCGACCATCATTTCTCGATCGTCGACGAAGTGGACAGCATCCTCATCGACGAAGCGCGCACGCCGCTGATTATTTCCGGCCCGCTCGACGACCGTTCCGAGCTTTATGCCAAGGTCGACACCATCATCCCGCAATTGTCAGCGGATGATTTCGAGGTCGATGAAAAACATCGAACGGTGGTGTTTACAGAAACGGGCACTACCCGCATCGAAAACATGTTGCGCGAGATGGATCTTCTCAAAGGTGAAGATCTTTACGATGTCGAAAACACGACAATCGTTCACCACATCAACCAGGCGCTGCGCGCGCACAAACTGTTCACGCGCGACAAGGATTACATCGTCCGCAACGACGAAGTGGTGATCATCGACGAATTCACCGGCCGCATGATGCCGGGCCGCCGCTTCTCTGAAAGCCTGCATCAGGCGCTGGAAGCGAAAGAGAAAGTCACCATCCAGCCGGAAAACCAGACGCTGGCCTCGATCACCTTCCAGAATTATTTTCGCCTGTATTCGAAGCTCGCCGGGATGACCGGCACGGCCTCGACAGAGGCTGATGAGTTTTACGACATCTACAAACTTGAGGTCGTCGAAATTCCGACCAATATTCCGGTGTCGCGTAAAGACGAGGACGACGAAGTTTATCGCACGGCGGAAGAAAAACACCGCGCCATCCTGCGCGACATTATCGAAGCGCATGAAACGGGTCAGCCGATCCTTGTCGGCACGACGTCGATCGAAAAATCCGAACATCTTGCCGACTTCCTGAAAAAGGAAGGTTTCAGCCAGATCGATCTGTCCGCGGAAAATCCTTTCAAAGCGCTTTATGAAGCGGCCGAAGGCAAGCGCAAAAAACTTTTTACCGTTCTGAACGCGCGCTACCACGAGCAGGAAGCGCTGATCGTTTCTCAGGCCGGTCTTCCCGGTGCCGTCACGATCGCGACCAACATGGCGGGCCGCGGTACCGACATTCAGCTCGGCGGCAATGCCGACATGCGTATTAAGGCCGAGCTTTCAAGTGTTGAAGACGTGACTGATCGCGAACGCCGTAGCGACGAAATCCGCGGCGAAGTCGCGCGCCTGAAAGAAAAAGCGCTGGCCACAGGCGGGCTTTATGTTCTCGGCACCGAGCGGCACGAAAGCCGCCGCATCGATAACCAGTTGCGCGGCCGTTCCGGCCGTCAGGGCGATCCCGGCCGTTCGAAATTCTTCCTGTCATTGCAGGACGACCTGATGCGCATTTTCGGCTCCGACCGCATGGACGCGATGCTGGTGCGTCTCGGCTTGAAAGAAGACGAGGCGATCGTTCATCCGTGGATCAACAAGGCGCTTGAAAAAGCACAGCAGAAAGTCGAAGCGCGTAACTTCGACATCCGCAAAAATCTTTTGAAGTATGACAACGTGATGAACGACCAGCGCAAGGTCATCTTCGAGCAGCGCAAAGAGCTGATGGCGGAAGACGATGTATCGGAAACCGTTCACGGCATGCGCGATGAAATCGTCACCGATCTTGTGAAGCTGCATATTCCTGAGCAGGCCTATGCCGAACAATGGAACGTGCAAACGCTGCACACGGATATCGAGCGTGTGCTCGGCCTCGATCTGCCGGTGATCGACTGGGCGAAAGAAGAAGGCATTGCCGATGAGGAAGTGCTGGAGCGCATCCTGAAAGCGGCAGACGAAGCGCAGGCGTCGCGCGTGGCGCGTATCGGACCCGAGACGTTCCGCCAGATCGAGAAATCGGTGCTTCTGCAAACGCTCGACGCATTATGGCGCGAACATCTCGTGACGCTGGATCATCTGCGTCAGGTGATCGGCTGGCGCGGCTATGCGCAGCGGGATCCGCTCAACGAATATAAATCCGAAGCATTCGATCTCTTCTCGGCTCTGCTCGCCAACCTGCGCGAGCGTGTGACGCAGCAATTGATGCGCGTGGAACTGATGCCGGAAAACAGCAACCAGCTTCGTGACGAAGACATGCAACTTCTGCATGCCGATCCGGAGACGGGTGAAAACCTCTCGCTCCCCGCGAGCTGACACCGTGCGCCGACTCCGCTCCTTGCGGTTGGGCGTCCCGGCGAGTCTCCTCGGTGTCGCGTTCGGTGCCGCTTACGCGGTCATCTCGCTGGCGCGGTTCGACCGGTT
>JAZKID010000109.1:6310-13646 GCA_040385045.1 Pseudomonadota bacterium
GAAAATGAAGTGGCGCGGCGCGAACTGCCGCGCGGAGCAATAAGACACGCTCGCAAAAATGACGCCACTGTCGACCCAAACGATGAAACAACATGGGGCAAGGTCGGCCGCAACGATGTCTGCCCATGTGGCTCGGGCAAGAAATTCAAGCATTGCCACGGCGCACACGCCTAAGAGCAGGAACATTTCCATGACGGGTCTGTTAAATAGACAGCCTTTATCCATTCAATTTTCAGGAGTCTTCATGACCTTCCCACGCTTTGCGCTAGCGACCGTTTTCGTTTCTCTTCTGGCTGTTGCTCCGGCTACGGCGCAAAATCGTGTCAAGGCGGGCACGCTCGATTGCAACGTGGCAGGCGGCATCGGCCTGATCATCGGTTCGCAAAAATCCGTCAGCTGCAGCTTCGTCAACAATCGAGGCCGCCGCGAAATCTATGCTGGCCAGATCACCAAATTCGGTCTCGATCTCGGCATCACGGGAACACAGCGCCTGCTCTGGGCGGTTTATGCGCCGACCGGTTATCTGCCTTATGCGCTTGAAGGCCGCTATGGCGGCGGACAGGCGGAAGCTTCGGTAGGTGTCGGCGTCGGTGCGAATGTGCTCGTCGGCGGCAACAGCGATACCATTTCCCTGCAGCCGCTTTCGGTGTCAGCACAGACAGGCATTAACATTGCAGCCGGTGTCGCTGGTCTCGAATTGCATCCGGCCCAGACGCGCTATCGCCGCTGAGGATAGAGTCCTTGCTGTTGTGAAAAATCCGAAATCAAAACGCGGGTTGTCGAATGCAAATTAATTTGTTATAACTTCCCCACCATGAACGCGGAAAAGACCATTACGACAGTCGTCGCGGCGCTGATTACAGCGCCGGTCTCCGCGCGTCTCAAACGGATGTGTCGCGGCCTATAAGCCCCACCAAGCGGGCTGATTTCTTCCCCCAGCCCTTACCATCCGAACCAGATCCCAAGAGACGACATCATGAATTATCATTCGCCAGCACCGCATTATGCACCAGGCCATGCCAGCTTTGACGATCACGCGCGCGAAAAACTCAAAGCGAGTTTGCGTAAAAACGGGATCGGAATCCGTAATCCTGAAACGCTCGATCTGCTGCTGAAGGAAATTTACGGCTAGTTCTGTGAACCGCGCAGGAATGTTGCCGTGTCGGCCGCTTTGGCTTTCGCAACCTTGGTTGGTTTGACCGCATCCGGCTTTGGTTCCGGCTTTGTCGCAACCGGCGTATCCTTCGGCACAAAATAAGGCGCGATCGGCCCCGTGACTTTGGCTGGCGGCGGCGGCAGATCTGAAAGATTGGCGATCCGGCGCAGTTCTTTCGATGCGCCGGATTCAACACCCGGCAGAAGCGACAAGGCTTCGGGCGAAGATGCAGGCAGTGCGCCAATAATTTTCTCGCGGCTGTCATAGGTTTCTTCCGGCTTGCCGCTTCCGAGAAGATTGCCGAGAAGCGAGCTTTCTTTTTTGTCGTCCTTGTCGTCAAGGCGCGCGAGGACGGGTGCTTCCTGTGCGATGCGCGCGGCCACAGCATTCTGCATGGATTCCGGAATGGCCGCAGGCGGGCAGGCGCCCGTCGGCTCGAAACGCGCATTTGCATCGAACGGTATCTGGTCGAACACATAGCGGTGCGCGCAGACGGCAACGCTTGGCTCCATGCCGCTCACTTCGAAATGGTCCGACCCTTCTTTCAGGTTTTTCCAAAAGGCGATGTTGTTGTTGCGGCGATATTTGTAGAGATTGTCCGCGGTCATGCGGAAAGGCAGCAGCTGCAGCTGGAAACCTTTTTGCCCGCCGTCGAAAGCATCGCGCGCCAGCGCATAGATTTCGACGACCGAGTCGTTCGTCATCGCGTAGCAGCCGCGCGAGGAACAGTCGCCGTGCACCATCAGGTTCGAGCCGGAACGGCCATAGGCGCGGTCATAGGCATTCGGGAAGCCGGTATCGAAAGAAAGATAGTAGCTCGAATTCGGGTTCATCATTTTCGGCGTAATGGTGTAGAAGCCTTCCGGCGCCTGGCGGTCGCCTTCGCGCGTCTTCGGGCCAAGGTCGCCCGACCAGCGGCAGATGTCATAGGTTTTGAGGATGTCGTAACGGCCGTTGCGGGTTTTCTTCCACACTTCGAGTCTGGCGTCGGCTTTATAAATGCGCATCAAAATCGGCGCGCGCAGGTCCATGCCTTTTTGCTCCATCAGCGCCTGCGTCTGTTTCGAGACGGGCGTCATGTGTTTGGGCATGCCTTCCGGCGAGCAGGCCGTAAGTGCAAGAACCATCATGCCAGCGATGAAACGGTTGTGAATCAAAAGCGTCAAAATCCCCCGAAAGCAAGTAACTGACAGGCCTGAAGCCCGCAATCAACCTAAAGGTTGTCTTGTTATTTAGACCTTTTTAAGGGAAAGAAAGCGTTAACACCGGCTTAATCGCGGAAGAGGAATGGAAAATGAGGTTTTTGGGTATTTTTGCAGCTGTGTTTTTGCTGTCCGCGCCATGTTTTGCCGCCGAGCTGTCCCGCCTCGACCAGATCGTCGAAAAAGGTGTGCTGCGTGTCGGCACAACGGGCGATTATCCGCCGTTCACGATGTCAGACAAGGCGACCGGGCAATTCAGCGGTTTTCACATTGACTTGGTGCAGAGCCTTGCGACATCGCTCGGTGTGAAAATCGAATATGTGCAGACAAGCTGGCCGAACCTGATGAAAGATATTGAGGCCGATATGTTCGATATCGCCATCGGCGGTATTTCGATCACGCTGGAGCGGCAGAAAAAAGCGTTTTTCACTGTTCCTTATTCCCGCGACGGCAAGGCGCCTGTCGCGCGCTGTGCCGACAAGGACAAGTTCGACAGCCTTGAAAAAATGGATCAGCCCGGCGTGCGTGCCATCGTCAACCCGGGCGGAACGAATGAGAAATTCACCAAGACCAATCTGAAGCAGGCAACTGTCACCGTGTTTCCCGACAACACGAAAATCTTCGAGGAAATTATTGCCGGACGTGCTGATGTGATGATCACCGACGGTATTGAGACGCGCTATCAGCAAAAAATTCACCCGGGCGTTTTATGCGCAACGCGGCCCGGCCAGTATTTCGATTTTTACGAGAAAGCCTATCTGCTGCCGCGCGACATGATCTGGAAAAACTATGTCGACCAGTGGCTGCACATCCAGATTGAGAACGGTACGGTGAAGGCGCTTTACGCGAAATGGGTCGATTAAGCCTTTCGTGTCAAGGTTTTTGAGCGCCAAACTTGCCGCATTCCCCGCCGCATGTTAGCCACATCTCACATTCAGCAAGGATAGAAACCAATGAGCCCGACACAAGGCAGTGCCATGAAAACCGTTTCCAACGATTATATCGTCAAGGATATTAAACTCGCCGATTTCGGCCGCAAGGAAATCGATCTTGCCGAAGCCGAAATGCCGGGCCTGATGGCGACGCGCGAAGAATACGGCGCAAAGCAGCCGCTGAAAGGCGCGCGTATTGCCGGCTCATTACACATGACAATTCAGACGGCCGTGCTGATCGAGACGCTGGCGGCTTTGGGTGCGGAACTCCGCTGGGTGTCGTGCAATATCTATTCGACGCAGGACCATGCCGCCGCCGCAATTGCGGCAAAAGGCATTCCGGTTTTCGCAATCAAGGGCGAAAGCTTGCAGGAATATTGGGATTATACGCGCAAATTGTTTGAATGGTCGGACGGCGGCACGCCGAACATGATCCTCGATGATGGCGGTGATGCGACGATGTTTGTGCATCATGGTCTGCGTGCTGAAAACGGCGACACCGCTTTCCTCGACAAGCCAGAATCGGAAGAGGAAGAAGTTTTCTTCGCACTGCTGAAAAAAACGCTGACCGAAAAACCGAAAGGCTGGTTCGCCGAGATCGCGAAAAACATCAAGGGCGTTTCGGAAGAAACCACCACGGGCGTTCACCGTCTTTATGAAATGCAGAAGAGCGGCAAGCTGCTCTGGCCTGCCATCAACGTCAATGACAGTGTGACGAAATCGAAATTCGACAATCTTTATGGTTGCCGTGAATCGCTCGTCGATGCGATCCGCCGCGGCACCGACGTGATGATGTCGGGCAAGGTCGCTTTCGTTGCCGGTTTCGGCGACGTCGGAAAAGGTTCGGCAGCGTCCTTACGTCAGGCCGGTTGCCGTGTGCTGGTGTCCGAAGTCGACCCGATCTGCGCGCTGCAGGCGGCGATGGAAGGCTATGAAGTCGTCACCATCGAGGATGCGCTGCCGCGCGCCGATATCTACGTCACCGCGACAGGCAACAAAGATATCATTACGCTGGAACACATGCGCAAGATGAAAGACCGCGCCATTGTCTGCAATATCGGCCACTTCGATAATGAAATTCAGGTCAACGCCCTGAAGAACATGAAATGGAACAACATCAAGCCGCAGGTGGACGAAATCGAGTTTCCGGCAGGTAATCGCATCATCCTTCTTTCTGAAGGCCGCCTTGTGAATCTTGGCAACGCCATGGGTCACCCGTCTTTCGTGATGTCGGCATCGTTCACCAACCAGACACTGGCGCAGATCGAACTTTGGACGAACACCAAGTCTTACGAGAAAAAAGTCTACACACTGCCGAAATCGCTGGACGAGAAAGTCGCGCGCCTGCATCTCGCCAAAATCGGCGTGAAGCTGACAGAGCTTTCAAAAGAGCAGGCGAGCTATATCGGTGTGACGCAGGCTGGCCCGTACAAGGCGGATCATTACCGCTACTAATCGGGCCGCCGTGAACAATTATCTTGCAACCGGCTTTCGTGCTGTTGATGAAACCAACAGCACGAAAATGCAGCGCTGTCTCGATGCCATGCAAGCGATGGACAGCTTCAAGGCTTACAAGCAACGGACGCTCGATCTGCTTGTAGAAAAAGGCAGGACGGCCGCTCTGGATGTCGGTTGTGGGCTTGGCGACGATGTTATCAAATTAAGCCAAAAATTTGCACGCGCTGCCGGCGTCGATTCAAGTACAACTTTGATCAATGAGGCGCAGGCACGATATGAAAACACATCCTGCGAATTTTTCTGTGCCGATGCGCATGAACTGCCTTTTGCCGATGCCGAATTCGATGCTGTGCGTATTGACCGCGCGCTTCAGCACATTACCGGTCCCCAACAAGTCATTGCCGAGATGGCGCGCGTCACGAAACGTGGCGGCATCGTCTTGTGTGCCGAGCCAGACTGGGGCACTTTTTTTGTCCGCGCAGGCGAAGACGCGCTGACGGAAGAGATACAAGAGCACTGGGCTTCAAGCTTTCAAAACCCGTGGATCGGGCGGCAGCTTTCCGACATAATGAGTGTGGCAGGGATTGGCGATCTCATTGTTGAAGAGCATCAGCTTCTGACACGCGGGTTCGAGCAGTCCGATCTAGTGTTCGATATTTCTGCCACGCTGCAAAAAACTGAAGGTTTCGAGGATAAAGAAAAAGCCGAATGGTTGGAAACCTATCGAGCGTCCGAAGCGGTTGCGGGCGTAACGCTGTGTATCTGTAAAGGGACGCGCGGTTAAAGCTCGTTATTCCTGAGCGAAGATCTGATTTCTACGCTTTATTCGACCCCCGATGACTCGGCGGTGAACATGGTGCGATCGCACCATGTTCATTTTTCAGTGAATTGACGCGAGAATCGCAGTTGACGCTTCAACAAGTCTTGCAAATCAGTCATCCTTAAAGACGATTCGATGTGCCGGGGTTATGGCGCCTGTCTCGAAAAGGGGCAGTTCTAGAGGGGCAAAAGGGGCAAGAGTTGCGAAAAACATGCACGGGCATGAACGTTTTTCGTTGCGGCAAGGCTATCTTGATCGCTGCTTTGGCCTTTTTGTTATCGTCATTGCCTGCCTTCGCCAAGGTCGAGCTTGCGAGCGCAATGCCACACAACGTCATCATCGGCGTGCTGCTGGCGGGCATGGTCGCGTTCGGCGCGTTCTGCGCCATCCTCCTCAGCTATTCTCATAAACAGGCTGCGAAAATCGAAGCGACGGCGCAGTGCGACATTCACGCCATGGCGCAGCGCCTTGCTTTGTCCGAAATGCTCAGCCGCTTCGACGAGCAGGTCGTCCTGTTCTGGGAAAAAACCGGGCCTGTCGATCTCACCGCAAGTGCGCCGTCGCGTCTGAAATATGTGCCGTTGCAACCGGAAAAGTTGCTCGCCTTTTCCGAATGGCTGGAGGAAGCCAGCGCCAGCGAACTTTCGCATCGCATGAAAACATTTCTGGAAGTGCAGGAAACCTTCACGCAGGCCGCGCAGACAATGACGGGCACAACGCTCGAAATCGAAGCGCGCCTGTCGCCCTCAGGCCCGATGTTGCGCATCCGCGCCTTGTCCGATATTCGCGCGCAAAGTGTGCAACTCGCCGACCAGTTGACGAAGGCGGTGCGTGAACTGGAAACCCTGCGCTCTGTCCTAAATGAAATTCCTGTGCCGCTGTGGATGCGCACCACATCCGGCCAGCTGTCGTGGGTCAACAAGGCTTATGCGGCGGCTGTCGATGCGGCCGATACGCAGCAGGCGATCAAGCAGGGTTTTGAGCTTCTCGATCAGGCGGCGCGGCAAAAAGCCGTCGAGGCGCTGGGCAATCATGGCATCTGGCAAAGCCAGATGCTGCGCATCGCCAACGGGCAGCGGCGTAACCTCAATATCCTGCTGCGCGCCAACGGCATGATCGAGGCGGGCTGTGCCGTCGAGGCAACCGATAATGATTTCACACTGCGCGAGGTTGGCCGTGTCACGGAAGCGCACCAGCGCACGCTCGACCATCTGGCAACCGCTGTCGCGATTTTCGGCGCCGATCGCAAGCTCGTTTATTACAATCCGGCCTGGCAAAAGCTGTGGGGCTTCGACCCGGCCTATCTCGACGAGAAACCGGAAGAGGGCGCCATTCTCGACCGCCTGCGCGAGCAGCGCAAACTGCCCGAGCAGGCCGATTACAAGAGCTGGAAGGCGCAGCACCTCGAAAGTTATATTTCGAACGAGGCGCGCGAAGTCTGGTGGCATGCGCCGGACGGGCGGACCTTGCGCGTCTACACGCATCCGAACCCGCAGGGCGGCATTACGCTGGTGCAGGAAAACGTCACCGAAGTTCTTGATCTGAAGAGTAGAGCCGCCGCTTACGAGCGCATGCAGCACGAAACGCTGGATGCGTTGACCGATGCTGTCGCTGTGTTCGGTTCCGACGGTCGTCTGCAGCTGAACAACCCGGCGCTCCTCAAGCTCTGGCAGTTTGATAAGGAATTCATCGCCAAGAATCCGCACATCGATGAGCTGATCGCGAAAGGCATGACGCGTTACGCCAACCCGGTGGTGTGGGCCGAGCT
>JAZKID010000110.1:0-2545 GCA_040385045.1 Pseudomonadota bacterium
CCATCGCCATCACCAACTGCGACAACTTCGCCGTCACCATCGCCATCGCCGCCTGTAGTTACAAAACCAACGCCAGAGAAACCGCCAGAAACCCCACCCGTGAAAACCGAGAATCCGCCGACTATTCCGGAGCCAAAAACGCCAACGACCAAGCAAACGATTATCTTCCGTCAGGGTGATACACCGGCGAGGATCAGCCGCGTGCTCAAAGATCAGAACGTCGACTTCGATACCAACTTCAAAACCAGTGGCGTTAATGACCGGAAAATTCCAACTGGCCAGGAAATCAAGCTGAAGAATACAGCGGGCGTCGACGATACAGCCGAAAGCGAAAAATATATTCGTGTCCAGAGCGGTGATTCAGCGTGGAAAATTGCTTGGGAATTGAAGCGGATGTACCGCGAAAAATATAAAGCCAAGAAAACAGCCGATTTGGTTCAGGAAATTCTGACAGCCAATCAACAAAATATTATCAAAACGAGAAACGGCGATTCTCACCTCAAGAAAGATACCTTGCTGAAAGTGCCACAATAATCAGCTGGCTTTTTGGAAAACCAGCTCGTCGCCCTCGCGCGTCAGAAGCAGTTTTTCGCCGTCGGCAATCTCGCCGCGCAGGATTTTATCGGCGAGCGGGTTCTGTACAAATTTCTGAACCACGCGTTTGAGCGGCCGCGCGCCGTAAGCTGGGTCATAGCCTTTATCGGCGAGAAACTTGCGCGCCTCTTCATCGAGATTGAGGCTGATATCGCGATCTTTCAGAAGCTTGCGCAAATTCTCAAGCTGGATATCGACAATCAACTCCATCTGATCCCGCTTCAGGCGATGGAAAAGAATAATCTCGTCGACACGGTTAAGAAATTCAGGACGAAAATGTTTGCGCACCGCATCCATGACGTAATTACGCACTGTGGCATAATCTTCTTCGTCTTTTTGCGCGATCAGATATTCCGCACCAAGGTTCGATGTCATGGTAATCAGCGTGTTGCGGAAATCGACCGTGCGGCCCTGCCCGTCGGTGAGGCGCCCGTCGTCGAGCACCTGCAGCAGGACGTTGAAGACATCCGGATGCGCTTTTTCGATTTCATCGAACAGGATGACCTGATACGGCCTGCGGCGGACAGCTTCCGTCAGCACGCCGCCCTCTTCATAGCCGACATAGCCCGGCGGCGCGCCGATCAGCCGCGCGACGGAATGTTTTTCCATGAATTCGGACATATCGATGCGGACAAGCGCGCTGTCATCGTCAAACAGAAACCCGGCCAGCGCCTTGGTCAATTCCGTTTTGCCGACACCTGTCGGCCCCAAAAACATGAATGATCCGATCGGGCGGTGAGGATCCTGCAATCCCGCACGGGCGCGGCGCACCGCCGTCGCAACAGCCTCGACGGCTTCGTCTTGACCGATGACGCGCTTTGACAAAACCTCTTCCATTTTGAGAAGCTTTTCTTTTTCGCCTTCCAGCATGCGGTCGACAGGGACGCCGGTCCAGCGCGAAACAATCTGCGCAATATGATCGGGCGTGACGGCTTCTTCAACGAGATCATCATTGATTTCGCGCGCCTCATTTTCTTTGAGGCTTTTTTCCAGATTAGGAATAACGCTGTAGGTCAACTCCCCGGCGCGCTGAAATTCACCCATGCGCTGTGCATTTGCCAATTCATTGCGCGCACGCTCCAGCTCTTCTTTCAGATGCTGCGTTTTTTGCAGCTTCGATTTCTCCGCCTGCCAGCGCTGCGTCAGAACCTGCGATTCTTTTTCAAGATCAGTAATTTCAACTTCAAGCCGTTTCAGCCGTTCTTGCGAGGCACGGTCTTCCTCTTTTTTAAGGGCCTCGCGCTCGATCTTGAGCTGCATCAGCCGCCTGTCGATTTCATCGAGTTCTTCCGGTTTTGAATCGACCTGCATGCGCAGGCGTGCGGCCGCTTCATCCATAAGGTCGATCGCCTTGTCGGGCAGAAAGCGATCGGTGATATAACGGTTTGAAAGCGTGGCGGCGGCAACCAAAGCGCTATCGCTGATCCGCACGCCGTGATGCGTTTCGTATTTTTCTTTCAATCCGCGCAAAATTGAAATCGTGTTTTCGACATTGGGCTCCGCAATAAAGACGGGCTGAAACCGCCGCGCGAGCGCGGCGTCTTTTTCAACATGCTTTTTATATTCGTCGAGCGTCGTCGCGCCGACGCAATGGAGTTCCCCGCGCGCGAGGGCGGGCTTTAAAAGATTGGACGCATCCATGGCGCCATCGGCCTTGCCTGCACCGACAAGCGTATGCATTTCATCGATGAAAAGAATAATCTGCCCGGCCGCTGCCTGCACTTCCTGCAGCACAGACTTGAGGCGTTCTTCGAATTCGCCACGATATTTCGCACCTGCAATCAGCGAGCCCATGTCGAGCGCGAGAAGCTGCTTGTCTTTCAAACTTTCCGGCACATCGCCGTTGATAATGCGCAGCGCCAGTCCTTCCGCGATGGCGGTTTTGCCGACACCCGGCTCACCGATTAAAACGGGATTGTTTTTCGTACGCCGCGAGAGCACTTGAATCGTG
>JAZKID010000111.1:0-2961 GCA_040385045.1 Pseudomonadota bacterium
CTCGAACCCGCGACCTCCGGCGTGACAGGCCGGCACTCTAACCAACTGAGCTACAGCCGCACATGAGAGTGAAGGCAATGGGTTAGGCTATGCCGCCCTTTCCGTCAAGCAAGGGCTTTCAGCCTTACCAAAGCTTCTTTCAGATCATCGACCAAAGCGCGGTAAATCGCCTCTTTATCGTCGGCGTCGATGCCGCGCAAAACGGCGGACGGATGGTAAGTAGCGCTGATCTCGCTTGTGCCCAAGCGCTGCCAGCGCCCCCGTCCTTCTTTCAGCGTAAAACCCGGCCCGAGTAGTGCCCGCGCCGCCGTCACGCCAAGGCAAAGAATAATATCAGGCTGAACGGCGGCAATTTCATGAGTCAGCCACGGCTTGCAGGCATTCACTTCTTTTACAAGCGGCGAACGGTGCTGGCGGCGCTTGCCCGCCATACGAAATTTAAAATGCTTCACAGCATTGGTGACGTAGACTTCATCACGATTGATGCCCGCTTCCTCCAATGCGCGGTCAAGAACGTTACCCGCCGGGCCGACAAACGGATGGCCGGTAATATCCTCCTGATCACCGGGCTGCTCGCCCACCAGCATCAGTTTCGCTTTTTTCGCGCCTTCACCGAACACAGGTTGTGTTGCATCTTTATAAAGTTCACAGCCGCGGCAGGTTTCGATGGCTTCACGCATATTTTGCAGCGTCGGATTTCCCGGAATGAAATCTTCCGCACTGCCGGTCATGTCTTTTTGCCGTTTCACCATCTCTTCCACACGTTGCGGGGCTTCAGCCAGCATGGCCGGCATATCCCACGTTTCTGGCAGCGTACGCCAATGCCGCACGGGCATTTCACGCTTCATCATGTTCAGCTTGATGCGCGCCGGATTGAAGATGGAACGGTAATAAGTGCGCCAAAGTTCCTCCATCTCTTCGTCACGCGGCGCCGTGTCGCGCGGTACGCCGTCCAGCCAATGCAGGTTTTTTCCATCCCATAATAAAGACTGATCGGGCGTCATGATCAGGAAACGCATGATGGCGAAACGTTCCTGAAAAAATTTAGCGACAAGCGGCAGCACCAGATGATCGGGCCGGTGCCATGCAATATATAACTCACCCTCATCATCTTCGGTTTTACGAAACCGTACGAAAGCTTTCGCCTTGTGCGCATCACGTCCCACGGCTTGCGTCATCATGCGCAGGCGATGCACCAGCGGATCAGTGACGATTTCAAGAACATGTTTTTCACCCTGCCCGATGCGCCACAGTACTGCATAAAGCAGGTTCCATTTTTCCGTATCGCGATGACAGGCAACACGCTTTGCAAGATCGATAAATTCGCGCGGCACACTAAGATCGAGCGCAATATTTTCGAGCGGCAGCTGCGTGTTCCACAACTCGTTTTGTGCAATCCGTACATCCTGCAAATTGACATTGCGCGGTGACATATCGTTGGCAAGCAGCAGGCGCGTTTGCATGCGCCAATCTTCAAAGTCCTTGATGTAAATATTGCGCATTAAAGCGACAGTTCAAGCTGCGGCGTTGCGCGGACAAGGCGCTGCTTCAAATCAGACTTATCAAGCAACCTTGTGCCGCTATTATAATCTGCTGTGATGATGAAAGGCCGCGCACGATTTAGCGCGACACGCAAGCGGACAAGATCGTCGAGGCGCAAGGCGCGATGCCTACGCGTGCGCAGAATATGCGCGATGCTGCGCGCACCAAAACCCGGCACGCGCAACAATTCCTCGCGTGACGCTTTATTGATATCGATCGGGAAAAACCATGAATTGCGCAAGGCCCATGTCACTTTCGGGTCGACATCGAGTGCAAGATCCGGCTGTTCCTGTGTAACGATTTCATCGACTTTGTAACCATAGAAACGCAGCAGCCAATCGGCCTGATACAGGCGGTGCTCGCGTATCAGCGGCGGGCTTTTACCGGGCAACCGCGCATCGGCATGCGGAATGGGGCTGAACGCGGAATAATAGACGCGCCGCAATTTATATTGGCCGTAGAGCTGCGAGGCCGTGACAAGAATATCCTTATCAGGCGTTGGCGTTGCGCCGACAATCATTTGCGTCGATTGTCCCGCCGGCGCGAACAGCGGCACTTTCATGCCGCTCTTTTTATCGGCCTTGATCTCTTGTGTCTTGAGATCAACAGCCTGCATGTTGCGCTCTAATTGCGGGCGGTTTTTCTCCGGCGCGAGCTTTTGCAAATCATCGGCTGTCGGCAATTCGATGTTGACGCTGAGACGGTCGGCATAGAGCCCCGCCTCTTCAAGTAACTCATCCGAAGCGCCGGGAATGGTTTTTAGATGGATGTAACCTTTGTAGCCATGATCGAGGCGCAAGGATTTTGCTACCGCATTCATCTGCCCCATCGTGTAATCGGAATCCTTGATAATGCCGGATGACAGGAAGAGGCCTTCGATATAATTGCGGCGATAAAAATCGAGCGTGAGATCGACAACTTCTTTTGTCGTAAACCGGGCGCGCGGCACATCGCTCGAGACACGGTTGACGCAATACTTGCAATCGAAAATGCAAAAATTGGTCAGCAGGATTTTCAGCAGCGACACGCAACGCCCGTCCGGCGTATAGCTGTGACAGATGCCTTGGCTCATCGAGCCGAGACCATTGCCTTCGCGCTTCTTCCCGCCGCTTGAGGCGCAAGACGCATCATATTTGGCTGCGTCAGCTAATACCGATAGTTTTTTGGAGATTTCCATGAGATTCCAGAGGTTTAAGCCTCCAAAAATCTAACATATTCAATTAAAATAAAGAACAAAAAAAGAACAAATTAAATGGTAGGCGATGACGGGATCGAACCGCCGACATCTTCGGTGTAAACGAAGCGCTCTACCGCTGAGCTAATCGCCCCTACCTGACCATCTTACAGCATGAACGGTCCCGCTTCGCAACTCAGACGAAGGGAAGACCGTAATGGTCGAGGAATTTGATTTCCTCAGCG
>JAZKID010000111.1:2971-7257 GCA_040385045.1 Pseudomonadota bacterium
TCGATTGCTCTGCTTGCTTTTGAGCTTCTTTTGCGGCTTTTTCAGCGTCAAGGGTTCGGCGCTGTTTGCGTGCGTCTGCAAAAACCTGCCGCATGCTTTGATTGATGGCTTCAAGATTTTGCTGTTCCGGCCGAATACCGAGAACTCTGCCGACGCTTCTGACTTCACCCATAGATAACCTCCATCATTATGAGATCCGAATTACTTCTTACCGAAGAAGGATAGACCTAAGCGGGAAAAACACAATGCGGCGGAAATCAGGCTGTGGGTAACTGGAAAGCCTTATAAAAATCGTTCATTTCATTGAAAGCCTGATCTTCGAGAATATTGGCGCGGTAAAAAATATGGCCGTAATCGCCGATACCATAAAAGCGCCGCGCGGCATTGAGTGCAGCTTTTTCATCAGGGCTGATTTTACTACCGACAGCATTTTGCCAGTCATGCACGCCTTCATGAAGCATGGCGCCTGCCAGTTTTCCAACCGTGTCGATATTAGAAAGATATAAAGTCATCGTGTCGTTTGCGGAATTATAGCTTGCGATTTCGGAGCTGTTTTTCGGCGTACCCAAAACGACACGCGGCGGCGATATGCCGAATTTATCGGCTAGACAATCGCGCAAGGAAAAAATAAGGCCTTCGCGTGCTTCTTCGGAGAGGGAATTCAAACGCGTCTGCATGCTGAGCGGACCTGTTTTAAATTTACTCGCCCATTCGCGCATTTTAGACGGCATCCCGGAAATAAACGCATTTGTTGCCCCATTCAAACGGCTGGTATATTGCCAGCCCGGCACATAGGTTGCATTCAAAAGCGCGATTGAAACGACCTTTTCTGCAAGCGTCGCCTCGGAGTTGTTGATGGTGTCCATCAACCCGACGCGCTGCTGCGGCGCAATCGCCTCCAATTCAGGTGTCGTCATGTTGATAACAGTTTTTGCATCCGAAGGCGCAGGCGGCTGCACATAATATGTCGTCGCACTGGAAAGCGCGGCATTGAAATCCGCTTGTGTCGAGCCTTGCAATGCGAAACGTGGTGTAATTATTCTGATGATCTCAGGCATTCATCCCCCAAAAACCTGATTCAAGAAATTTGAACCACGCTAGGCGAAAACGGGGTCGGCGCCAAATGAAAAAGGCGCGTGAATACGCGCCTTTCTTCAATATCTTTTATGGATCAGGTCAATGTGCGACGAGACCGTCCTCAGCATCGTCGCTTTTGGGCGGAGTCATAGCAATCTCCGGTTCTTCCCCGGCTGGCGAGTCAGCGCATGTTTCAGCACTTCATCGACATGCGAAACCGGAATGATTTCCATGTTGTTTTTCACGTTGTCCGGTATTTCTGCCAGATCCTTGGCGTTGTCTTCCGGGATCAGCACCGTCTTGATACCACCGCGCAATGCGGCAAGAAGTTTTTCCTTCAAACCACCGATCGGCAGAACACGGCCGCGCAGCGTCACTTCGCCGGTCATCGCAATATCGCGGCGGATCGGAATGCCTGTCATTGCAGAAACAATCGCGGTCGCCATGCCGATACCGGCCGAAGGGCCGTCTTTCGGCGTTGCCCCTTCCGGCACGTGCACGTGGACGTCGCGCTTGTCGAACAGCGGCGGCTTCAGGCCAAAATCGACCGCACGCGAACGCACATAAGACGCAGCGGCGGAGATCGACTCTTTCATCACGTCTTTCAGGTTACCCGTCACCGTCATCTTGCCTTTACCCGGCATCGGAATAGCTTCAATGGTGAGAAGCTCACCGCCGACTTCCGTCCATGCAAGACCTGTGACGACGCCGATCTGGTCTTCCAGCTCGGCCTGACCGTAACGGTATTTCGTCACGCCGAGATAGTCGGACAGGTTGTCATGCGTCACTTCGATTTTTGTGATCTTGCCTTTCGAACCGGCAATCGCCTTCACGGCTTTGCGGCAGAGATTGGCAATCTCGCGCTCCAGATTACGCACACCGGCTTCACGCGTGTAAAGACGGATGACATCGCGCAGGCCTTCTTCCGCGATCGACCATTCCTCGGCTTTCAGACCGTGGCGCTTGATCTGCTCCGGAATGAGATGGCGTTTGGCAATCTCAAGCTTTTCATCTTCCGTATAACCGGCAATGCGGATGATCTCCATGCGGTCCATCAGTGCCGGCGGAATGTTGAGCGTGTTCGCCGTGGTGATGAACATCACATCCGACAAATCATACTCGACTTCGAGATAGTGATCGCTGAACGTGGCGTTCTGTTCCGGATCAAGCACTTCAAGAAGTGCGGACGCCGGATCACCACGGAAATCCATGCCCATCTTGTCGATCTCGTCGAGAAGGAATAGCGGGTTGGTTTTTTTCGTCTTCTTCATCGATTGCACGACCTTCCCGGGCATGGAGCCGATATAGGTGCGGCGGTGACCGCGGATTTCCGCTTCATCGCGTACGCCGCCGAGCGCCATGCGCACATATTCACGGCCCGTTGCTTTCGCAATCGATTTCGCGAGCGAAGTTTTACCGACACCGGGAGGACCGACGAGGCAGAGGATCGGCCCCTTCAGCTTGTTCGAGCGTTGCTGGACCGCAAGATATTCGAGAATGCGCTCCTTGACCTTGTCGAGACCGTAATGTTCGGACTCGAGAACCTGTTCGGCATGCTCCAAGTCTTTTTTCACCTTGCCGCGCACGCCCCAGGGAATGGACAGCAGCCAGTCGAGATAGTTGCGCACGATCGCGCTTTCGGCAGACATCGGCGACATCTGCTTCAGCTTCTTCATTTCGTTATTGGCTTTTTCGCGCGCTTCTTTGGAAAGCTTGGTGCGCTGGATCTTCTCTTCGAGTTCGGCGATATCGTCCTTGCCGTCGTCATCGCCAAGTTCCTTCTGAATGGCCTTCATCTGTTCATTCAGGTAATATTCGCGCTGCGTCTTTTCCATCTGCCGTTTCACGCGCGTGCGGATGCGCGTTTCGACCTGAAGCACGGAAATTTCGCCTTCCATAACGCCCAGCACCGCTTCAAGACGCTTCTGCACAGAGAAGGTTTCAAGTAAATTCTGTTTATCCGCGATCTTGATGGAAAGATTGCTCGCGACCGTATCGGCCAGCTTAGACGCATCCGATGTATGCGCAACAGTTGCAACGACTTCCGCCGAAATCTTCTTGTTCAGCTTTACATAGTTTTCGAATTCGGACACGACCGAACGCATCAGCGCTTCGATCTCGACCTTGTCGCCAAGTTCATCATCAACGGCGACGGCTTCGGCCTCATAAAAGCTGTCGCGATCTGTGTATTTCGAAGCCTTCGCACGCGTGCGGCCTTCGACCAGCACTTTCACCGTGCCGTCGGGCAATTTCAGAAGCTGGAGGATCTGCGCCAGCGTACCGGTTTCATAAATGTCGTTGCCGTCCGGCTCGTCCTGGCTTGCGCTCTTTTGTGTGGCGAGAAAAATCTGCCCGTCCGTGCGCATCACTTCTTCCAGCGCGCGAATGGATTTTTCGCGACCGACGAACAGCGGCACGATCATGTGCGGGAAAACAACGATATCGCGCAGCGGCAGAACCGGAAAAGCGGTTTGCGTGGCGGTTGATGTTGTTTTGGATTTATCGGTCATCTTGTCTCCTCTGGCGCTTCGAATGAAGCGCATACACGGGGCGCTGTGAAGAACTCATGAACGCCACTGTTAAACTTAAGTAGGAAACGCGCCTGCAGTGTTCAAGAGCACACAAGCACGACGGGAAAGCGGCGCCGACAGACTGAAAAACGCCTTGTATTGATTGAGCCTTCGCCGGATGAAGAAAACGTTAAGGCTGTTAAGCCGTCGCGCCTTTTTCCTGTGCATCTTCGCCTTCGGAATAGATGTAGAGCGGGCGGCCGCCTGCATCGACAACTTCCTTGGAGATGACAACTTCGGACACGTCTTTCAAACCTGGCAGTTCGAACATCGTGTCGAGGAGGATGGCTTCAATGATGGAGCGGAGACCGCGCGCGCCTGTCTTGCGATCGATCGCACGGCGCGCAATCGCGGCCAGCGCTTCGTCGTTGACGGTGAGCGACACATCTTCCATCTCGAACAGGCGCTGATACTGCTTCACCAGCGCGTTTTTCGGTTCGGACAGGATCTTGATCAGTGTCGGCTCATCAAGATCGCCAAGTGTCGCGATGACAGGCAGACGGCCGACGAATTCAGGAATAAGACCAAATTTCAGCAGATCTTCCGGCTCGACCATGCGGAACAGTTCGCCTGTCTTGCGGTCTTCAGGCGAAGCGACAGCCGCACCGAACCCGATCGAGGTTGCGCTGGTGCGCTGAG
>JAZKID010000111.1:7267-13133 GCA_040385045.1 Pseudomonadota bacterium
TATCCAAACCCGCGAAAGCGCCGCCGCATATAAACAAAATGTTGGTGGTGTCGACCTGCAGGAATTCCTGCTGCGGATGTTTGCGCCCACCCTGCGGAGGAACGGAAGCAACCGTGCCTTCCATAATTTTCAGCAGGGCCTGCTGCACGCCCTCGCCCGACACGTCGCGGGTGATGGATGGATTGTCGGATTTCCGCGAGATTTTGTCGACCTCGTCGATGTAGACGATGCCGCGCTGCGCGCGCTCAACGTTGTAATCGGCAGACTGCAGCAATTTCAGGATGATGTTTTCGACGTCTTCGCCAACATAACCGGCTTCGGTGAGCGTGGTCGCGTCCGACATTGTAAACGGCACGTCAAGAATGCGCGCCAGCGTTTGCGCCAGCAGCGTTTTACCCGAACCTGTCGGGCCGATCAGCAGGATGTTCGATTTTGCAAGCTCGACGTCCGAATTTTTGGCCGCGTGGTTGAGGCGCTTGTAATGGTTGTGCACGGCGACAGACAGTACGCGTTTCGCCTGATCCTGTCCGATGACGTAATCGTCGAGAACGCCGCAAATTTCTTTCGGGGAAGGAATGCCTTCACGCGATTTGACGAGCGAGGATTTGTTCTCTTCGCGGATGATGTCCATGCAAAGTTCGACGCATTCATCGCAGATGAACACTGTCGGACCGGCAATAAGCTTGCGCACTTCGTGCTGGCTTTTACCGCAGAAAGAGCAATACAGCGTGTTTTTTGCTTCCGTCGTATTCTTGCTCATTGGACATCTCCTCTACGCTCAACTTTTAAAGCCGCGAACGCAATCGGCCTTCTTTCGAATCCCCATTGGAAATAATGATAAGCCTTTTTCAGCCTAACACCATATTCCTATGGCTGAATTTTATTCCGCCCCCAGAATAGACCCAAAGAAGATCATGAAAAGTTAACGAAAATCGGGACATTCCATAAACACTCACATTTAATTGAGAATTGCGGAGGTAGCTGGGGATAAGACGTCTACTTGATCGTTTCGTCGGGGCGTTTTTCCATGATCTTGTCGATGATTCCAAAATCCTTGGCGGTTTCGGCGGTCATGAAATTGTCGCGCTCCAGCGCGGCTTCGATGATGTCGTAATCGCGGCCGGTGTGCTTGACGTAAATTTCATTGAGGCGGCGCTTCAGGCTTTCGACCTCGCGCGCGTGAATGAGGATGTCCGTCACCTGCCCCTGATAGCCGCCGGATGGCTGGTGGACCATGATGCGCGCATTCGGCAGCGCGAAGCGATGATCTTTTTCACCGGCCGTAAGCAAGAGTGAACCCATGGATGCGGCCTGCCCCGTGCACAGCGTCTGAACCGGCGGCTTGATGAATTGCATCGTGTCGTAAATCGACAGGCCGGAAGTCACGACGCCGCCCGGCGAATTGATATACATCGAAATTTCTTTTTTCGGATTCTCGGCTTCGAGGAACAGAAGCTGCGCGACGATCAGCATCGCCATGCCGTCTTCGACAGGGCCTGTGACGAAGATGATGCGCTCTTTCAAAAGGCGCGAAAAAATGTCGAACGAACGCTCGCCGCGCGAGGTTTGCTCGATGACCATCGGCACAAGATAATTGTTGAGGGTAGCTACTGGATCGCGCATGGGCCTAAACTTTCGGTTCAAGGAGAAAAGAACAGGTGGGACACAACAAGCAAAGCAAATGATTCGTCACTACCAGCTTAACATAGGAAATCAGGCTGTGGGCGCAAGGCGTTCAATCAGTTTTAAAGGCTATAAATTCGGCAGGTAACCATGCCGATGGCAGAATATTGTAATATTCACAGCACTGGCATAAAATGCAGGGAAATATATTTGCAATTTTAAACAGTACAAGTTTTTGAAATTGCAGCATTAAACGAAGGGATACGAAAATGGTCGACGATGTTGTTTTCTGCCGCAGTGAACATGGCAAGAATGACGCCGTTTATCTGCTGAGCGACACGAACGGCAATGGAAAGTTCGACCTCGTTGTCCGCCAGCAAAGGAACGTCTTCGACGAAAAAAAGGGTTACCAAACATACGGGGAGAACAGAGAGGCGCTTCAGCTCTTCAAACTCTATGAGGAAGGCGGAAGTCCGATTAAAAATGTACCGGAAACTTTTAAACTTATTGATAAAAAAGGCGAAATAAAAACGGTAACACTCAATAAGGAAACGGCGCCAAAATTCTTCGCCAAGCTTTTTGACAATTATACCGTTCTTGATCCCACAAAAGATGCTGATAACAAGAAACTCGAAGATTTCCAAAAAGAGAAAAAAGAAAGAATTGTTCTCGACTGGGAACCTGTGACGATTAAAAATTTCAAGACGGATCAACTGGTGAAGCTTGAAGACGCTAAAGAAAAGGGTTGCAAGAAGAAAAAATAAAAACGCCCCTGCTCACGCAAGGGCGCTATAAAATTTCTTTCGATAAGGCGGCTAATTTTATTTAGCCGCTTTTTTCTTTGTCGTTTTCTCTTTGGCTTTTGCGAGAATTTCTTCGTCCTCGTCCTTGTAAAGCTCTTCGCGCGCGACCTTGTTATCGCTCACCTGCGCGAGTTCGAGAATATAATCGATCACCTTGTCTTCGTAGATCGGCGCACGCAGTTCGGCCAAGGCATTCGGGTTCTTCTGATAGAACTCGTAAACCTGCTTTTCCTGCCCCGGAAACTGGCGGATGCGCTCCATCAGCGCGCGGTTCATTTCATCCTGAGAAATTTCGATCTTCTGCTTTTCACCAACCTCGGCAAGAAGCAGGCCCAGACGCACGCGGCGCTCGGCGATGCGGCGATAGCTTTCTTTCGCCTCTTCCTCGGTCATTTTCAGATCTTCGAAAGACTGCTTGTTCTGCTGCATTTCGCCGTTGACCTGACGCCAGATCATTTCGAATTCCTGATCGACCAGTGAAGGCGGGAGATCGAATGTATATTCTTCATCCAGCGCATCGAGAACGCGGCGCTTCAGCTTCATGCGTGAGGCGCGCGTATCGTCGTTGCCGATGCCCTGACGCACGGCTTCTTTCAGCTTCTCGAGGCTTTCCATGCCCATGTGCTGCGCGAAATGATCGTCGACCGCGCTTTGCTCCGGTGGTGCAACTTCTTTCACCTTCACTTTAAAGGCGGCTTTTTTGCCGGCTAAGTGTGCGGCCTGATATTGTTCAGGGAATGTTACGTTGACAGTTTTCTCGTCACCAGTCTTGGTACCAATCAACTGATCTTCGAAACCGGGGATGAACTGGTTGGAGCCGAGAACGAGATAAGCGTCCTCGCCCTTGCCGCCATCAAACGGCACGCCGTCAATGCTGCCTTCGTAATCGATCTGCAGGCGATCCTCTTTTTCGGCGACGCGGCCTTCCTGACCATGATAATGCTTGTGTGTATCAGCAATGCGCTTCACAGCCTCATCGACATCCTTGTCGGTAAGATCGGTGACATCTTTCGTCACCTTGATTTTTTTGAAATCGCCGATGTCGATTTTCGGCAGCACTTCCACCTTCATCATAAATGACAGGTCGGCATTACCGGCAATCACATCTTCGATTTCTTTTTCACCGAGTGTGAAATCGACTTTCGGTTCACCGGCGATCTTGATCTGCTTTTCGGCTGAAAGGTTGCGCGCCGCCTGCCCGACGGACTCGTTCATGATTTCCGCCATCACCGAGCGACCGTAAACGCGCTTCATGTGCGATGTCGGAACCTTGCCGGGGCGGAAGCCCGGAATTTTCACACGGTCCTTCATCGAACTGAGGCGCTGTTCGGCTTGTGCAGCCAGTTCCTTGGCAGGCACGATCACCTTGAATTCGCGCTTCAGGCCTTCATTGGCAGTTTCTTCAAATTGCATTACCTGCGATGCCTTCGCCATAATCGTAAACCTTCGATTCAGTTGATTTCAGGACTGCTTGCCACGGCTGGCCGCGCTTGCCAAGTTCTTAACGAGGGTCATGGCCGTTTATGAGTAGGTTTCGAGCAAATAGGCCAGAAGTTCGGGAAACCGTTCCTGCTCGAGAAAATGGCCGCCATTCCTGACAAAAATCCGCCGCGCCTGAAGCTGGCGGCCGATGGTGTCGAATTCGGCCTGCGGGATGAAAGGGTCATTGCCGCCGTAAATCATCGCGATATGGTTCTGGTTGGCGCGGATACGGTTCCACGCCCACGGCTTGGCATAGTAGCCGCTTTGCTGTTCCAGCTCATTATTGAGGTGCGTCGAGCAAGGCGCGACCAGAACGGAGCCGAGGATGGTGCGCATTTCGGCATAGCGCATCGCGGCGACCGCGCCGGACGACCAGCCGACGAGCACGTCTTTTTCGCCAACGCAGATATGTTCTTTCAGGAAGGCCAGCCAGTATTCAGCCCGCGCAGCAACTGAATCTGGGAAAGTTTCGAAAAACACCGGGTAGCCATGGTTTTGTAATTCGCGCTTCAGCCACGCCGCCCAGGCCTGTGACCAGTGGGTGGTTTGATTTCCGTGAACGTAGACGATCCGCGGCTTCATGTTCCGGCAATCGTATACAGTTTGTCAAAAGCAGAGCTTAAACACAGAGACATTTTTGCAAGCTTCGGTAGCAGGTGTTTAAAATTTTGCTTCGAATTTTATACATCAAAAAATTATTTAATGAACTGATTGGCTCTCGCTCTGGTCAAAACCTTTTTGCCTTTGCCAATCAAATATTGAGCGATATCGCTCATGCTAATCTCATACCCGCAAATAGAACCGCCCAGCGCCAAAGCTGTCGGCCCAGTACAATTTACCTTGGAGGCCATAACTAAAGATTTGTTGCTAGTTAAATCATTGGCGATGTCTTCTACGATTTTTTCGAGCTTAAGCTTGGATTCGTCTTCAAGACGAACCAAATCCTTATTAGGAGTGGTGATAAATTGAAACCTTATAGTGTCGTTTCCATCATTACTTCTGCGTAAGTACGCCTCCACGCTATCTAGGTCAGGCGGCGCTTTACCCCACCCGCACATGGCATCATAGACATCTTTTTTATTACCTAAAACCAGATTTCCGGCCGCAAGTTTTTTGGATTGCTCCCAAACAGTTGCAGCATTGTTTGCAGAGTAATTAGCAGCATCATTACTTAAAATTTGAATCGAACTCATAATATCACCCTTCTCTATACTGAGCTAAATTATCAAGATTTAACATCCAGAGCAAGTAATTAAAAAAACTGGTGCGGGCGGAGGGAGTTGAACCCCCACGGGTTTCCCCGCTGGAACCTAAATCCAGTGCGTCTACCAGTTCCGCCACGCCCGCACTTCGGAAACAACGCTTAGCGCCTCTCAATTGCGCACGCAATGTTTAGAGAAAAGGGTCCAGTTTTTCCTTTCAACAGGAAAAAAAGTTTCACACCATGTTTGTCACTATGGGCTCTTGTGCAGTGCGAAAACGCTGTTTATGGTAAGGTCCAGCCTATAAATGAAGATTGTTTCCAGCGAAAGCTGATCCGTCGCACCGGCGACGACATTATTATTTTTCCATCACAACGCCACGTAAAAATCCGT
Organism: Pseudomonadota bacterium; assembly: GCA_040385045.1. Lineage (GTDB taxonomy): Bacteria > Pseudomonadota > Alphaproteobacteria > Rhizobiales > UBA4765 > JAZKID01. The sequence continues at coordinate 12,771 of JAZKID010000111.1, forward strand.
GCCGGTGAACCGGCGCGGCACCCATTATTTTTGAACAAATGAGAGAGGGACTGCGGAAATGAAACCGAAAGATGTGTTGAAGTTAATGAAAGACAAGGAAGTCAAATATGTCGACTTCCGCTTTACGGATTTTCGCGGCAAGTGGCAGCACGTCACATTCGATATTACCGCCGTCGATGCCGATACATTTGAAGAAGGCATTATGTTTGATGGTTCCTCAATTGCTGGCTGGAGGCCGATCCATGAATCTGACATGAAGCTTGTACCGGACCCTGCAAGTGCCGTGATTGACCCTTTCTTCGCCCAGACAACGCTTGCCATCAGTTGCGATGTCTACGATCCCGTTACAAATAAACCTTACAA
>JAZKID010000111.1:13143-14679 GCA_040385045.1 Pseudomonadota bacterium
ACGCAAGGCTGAAGCCTATGCGAATTCAAGCAAAGTTGCTGATGTTGCCTATTTCGGACCGGAAGCCGAATTCTTTATTTTCGACGACGTGAAGTACAGGGCTGATCCGTTCAACACCGGCTTCAAGGTTGATTCAATCGAGCTGCCAACGAATTCAGACCGCGATTACGATATGGGCAATATGGGCCACCATGTTCCTATTAAAGGTGGCTATTTCCCGGTTCCGCCTGTCGACAGCGCGCAAGATCTGCGCGGCGAAATGCTGGCGACAATGGGGCTGATGGGTCTTGGCGTTGAAAAGCACCATCATGAAGTGGCTTCCGCACAGCACGAACTTGGCATCAAGTTCAACACACTTGTCACAGTTGCCGACCATTTGCAGATCTACAAATACTGCGTTCACAACGTTGCGCATGCTTACGGTAAAACGGCAACGTTCATGCCAAAGCCGGTGTTTGGTGATAACGGCTCAGGTATGCACGTTCACCAGTCGCTCTGGAAAGGCGGCAAACCTGTTTTCGCAGGCAACAAATACAACGGCCTGTCGCAGGAATGCCTCTGGTACATCGGCGGCATCATCAAGCACGCAAAAGCGCTGAATGCTTTCACCAACCCGTCGACGAATTCGTACAAGCGTCTTGTGCCGGGATATGAAGCGCCGGTGATGCTCGCCTATTCCGCGCGCAATCGTTCGGCATCCTGCCGCATTCCGCACACGCCCTCGCCGAAAGGCAAGCGCGTGGAAGTGCGCTTCCCCGATGCGATGGCAAACCCCTATCTCGCTTTCGCAGCGATGTTGATGGCAGGCCTCAGCGGCATCAAGAACAAGATCGACCCGGGTCCGGCCATGGACAAGGATCTCTATCACCTGCCTGAAAAAGAAATGAAAAAAATCCCCACCGTGTGCGGCTCATTGCGCGAAGCGTTGGAAAGTCTCGACAAGGATCGCGGCTTCCTCAATGCTGGCGGCGTGTTCGATGATGATATGATTGATGCCTACATTGAGCTGAAGATGCAGGAAGTCATCCGCTTTGAGCACACACCGCACCCTGTCGAATACGAAATGTATTATTCGGCTTAAGCGGTCTAGAAATGCTGATAGGAGCCGCGCCAGAACGTGCGCGGCTCTTTTTCATATGTAAATTGCGGGCCGGATTTTCCCTTGGTGATAACACCAACCTCAGTCACCGGAATTTTTAGTTTCGCGGCGTCAGCTGCAAAGCTTTTCCATTTCGCATGCGGAATGGTGAAAAGAATTTCATAATCGTCGCCACCGGTGAGCATGGTTTCACGCAGTGATTCATCTTTTGCGATCAGCGCTGCCGCTGCACCTGAATATGGAATTTTTTCCAGCTCGACGTCGGCTGAGACGCCGGACACGGCGCAAAGTTTTTGCAGGTCGCCGACAAACCCGTCGGAAATATCCATGGCTGACGTGGCATTTTCGCGTAGCAGGTTCGCGATGGCATTACGCGGTTCCGGATGATGGTAACGCGCCACAAGGTCTTCAGAGTTTTTTGCCTTGATCTCGCCTTT
>JAZKID010000111.1:14689-18896 GCA_040385045.1 Pseudomonadota bacterium
TTCAGAATTTTTAAGCCCAGCACCGCGTCACCAATCGTGCCAGTTACGGCCAGAATATCCCCCGGCTTCGCACCAGCACGCCGCACCATTTCGCCTTTCGGCACGCGACCAAAAATACTTACGGTGATTGTCAGCAGTTTTGATTTCGTCGTATCGCCGCCGAGGAGCGTAATGCGGTAACGCTTCTGATCTTTCTTCAATTGCGTGGAAAAATCCTGCAGCCAGGCCGCATTCGCTTTCGGCATCGCAAGCGCCAGCATGTATCCAATCGGTATCGCGCCTTTCGCGGCAAGATCCGACAGATTGGAGCGAAGTGCTTTCGCGGCAATATCCTGCGGCTTTGCGTTTTCAAAAAAATGCACGCCTGCAACCAGCGTGTCGGTCGAAACGACCAGTTCTTCATGCACGCCGATATTCAAAACAGCAGCGTCGTCTTTCAGATCGAACGCACCTTCACCACTGAGCGGCGCGAAAAACCTTGCGATAAGCTCATTTTCAGTGAAGTTGCGCATGAGTTTTTACGAAAACTCTGCCGCGCGGTGTTTGCGCGCCAGCCCGTCGAGAACAGCATTGGCGAGCCTCACCTCTTCGCTCTTGTCGAAAAACGCTTCGGCGATATCGACATATTCCGCGATCACGGCTTTATATGGCACGTCCTTGCGGAAAAGAATTTCATAAAGCCCGCAGCGCAATATCTGCCGCAATGTCATATCGACACGTTCCAGCGGCCAGTCCCCAAGCAGAGCGTCATCAATTTCAGGGTCGAGCTTCAACTGTTCGCGCACCACACCGCGCACGATATCGCGGAAGAAACCGAAATCGGCGGGTGCATACTCGGCACCACCCGCTTCCTTGCCAAGGCGAAACTGTTCAAACTCCTGCACCGTCGCCTCGACATCACTCGCTGCCGTATCCATCTGGTAGAGCGCTTGCACGGCTCCCAACCGCGCTGTGGAGCGCTTGTTGCCTTTCTTTTCTGACGTGTCAGCGTGAGCAGTCATGAAGCGTACTTTCTTTTTAAAGCAATAAGCGAGAGGCAAGCGCGCGCGGCAAAACCACCCTTATCCAATTTTTCCGGCATGGCGCGGACAATCGCCTGCACTTCGTTTTCGACTGTCAGGATACCGTTGCCAATGCAAACACGTTCGCGCAAGCCCAGATCGATCAGGCCGCGTGCGGACTCATTGGCAACACTTTCATAGTGCGTCGTCTCACCGCGGATAACGCAGCCAAGCGCGACAAAGCCATCATAATTTTTTGCAGCAAGCGCGATCGATGTCGGAATTTCAAGCGCACCAGGTACGCTGATGATTTCAACGCGCGCACCGACTTCATGCAACACTGCTTGCGCGCCTTTCAAAAGATTCTCGGCAATATGCGCATAGTATGGCGCTTCCACGATCAGGATGCGTGGCGGTATTTCGAATTGCGGCAAATCACTCATGAGATTTTATGACCACGAAGTGCATCAACTGTCCAGCCTGCCTTGGCTTTCCAGCAGGCGGGCGACATGACGGGCGATCAGGTCAACTTCAAGGTTGATGCGCGCCCCGGCGTTCTTTGCACCCCAGGTGGTGACTTTGAGCGTATGCGGGATCAGCAGCACATCGAAATGATTACCGTCGACATTGTTCACCGTGAGCGACGTTCCGTCGAGCGTGACCGAACCCTTCTGGGCGATAAAGCGCGAGAGGTGAGAGGGCGCAATGAGAGTAAAGCGCGCAGTATCTTCAATCTCGTCGCGGGAAACAAGCTCGGCAACGCCGTCTACATGGCCGCTCACCATATGGCCACCCAGCGCATCGCCAAGGCGCATGGCGCGCTCGAGGTTAATCGTTTCACCAATTGCCCAGCCGCCCAGAGTTGTTTTGTGCAAAGTTTCCTGCGCTGCATCGACATCGAACCAGTGGCGGTTGCCCTGTTCGCCCTGCGCGATCACGGTGAGGCAGATGCCGGAGCAGGCAATTGATGCGCCAAGAGCCAGCGTTTCAAGTTCATAATCCGTCGCGATACGTAACGTGCGCCCCTGCGGTTTTTCACGCAGCGCGATCACTTCGCCGATATGATCGATCAACCCTGTAAACATGGCCTCACCCGCCAGAAACTGCGCAGGCGGTCCTCGCCCAGCATCCTGTCTGTTTCAATTTCAAAATCCGTTGACGCCGTCAACCGCTGCCAGTCCTGTGCAGCAAATCCGGCAACACCGTCCGCATCTACATAAAGCTTATCGCTCTCAATAATAAGCGCCTGATCGATGAGATCATGTGCCATAAAAGCCGCCGCCATGCTTGCACCTGCTTCTAACAAAAGACGCGTAACGCCAAGTTCAGACATTCGTTGCAGCGCACTTTTTAAAAAATTATCATCCGCAACTTCGATGATCTCGACACCGTTTTGCCTGAGCGCGTCAATTTTTTCAGGCGCATTTTTCGCGGCAACAAAAAGCGCCAGCGGAACCTGTTTTGCGGTTTTGACCAGTTCGCAATCCGACGGCATGCGCAAATGCCTGTCGAAAACGAAACGGCGTGGCGAGCGGTTTTCAAGGGCGGCGAGACGGCTTGTCAGCAAAGGGGTGTCGGCTAGCGCCGTGCCGATGCCAATCGCAATCGCGTCACACTGTGTACGAAGGCGCTGTGCAAAATTTTGCGCGGCATTTCCTGTTACCATCAACCGGTTAGTGCGCGCACCGATGACTCCGTTTGCGGTCAGCGCTATTTTCATTTGAACGAAAGGCCTTTTTTCGGTCACCCGCATTATATGCCCGGCATGCTGGCGTGCGGCTGTTTTTGAATGTACGCCCTCGACAACGTCAATTCCAGCTGCACGCAGTTTGGAAATACCGTTGCCGTTGATGAGCGGATTCACATCTCTGACAGTTGTAACGACACGTTTTACTTTTGCAGCAATCAGGCTGTCGCTGCATGGAAGATCATGCTGGCGGTGGGCACATGGTTCGAGCGTCACGTAGGCTGTCGCGCCTTTCACCTTATTACCTGCCTCTTGAATTGCGAGCGGTTCGGAATGCATTTTTCCGCCATGCGCCGTGATCCCGCGCCCGACAATCACGCCGTCGTTGACGATCAGGGTGGCAACCGAAGGATTAATGCCCGTTTGCCCGAGATGGCGCTGCCCCAGCCGCAACGCAGCGGCCATAAAACGCCGGTCCTGATTTGTCATTCAAAGACGCGGGCGCGGTGTCGCCTCGCCCGCTTCCAGTTCATCGAGCACGTTCTTAAAATCTTCCGCGCCTTTGAAATCGCGATATACGGATGCAAAACGCGCATAGGCGACATCGTCAAGTTTTTTGAGACCTTCCAGAACCAGCTTGCCGATACGCACGGACGAGACTTCGCTTTGCCCGGCACCCTCGATCTCGCGCACGAGATTGTTGACGAAAGCGTCGATACGTTCCGGATCGACCGGCCGTTTACGCAATGCAATTTGCACCGAGCGTTCCAGCTTGCTGCGGTCGAACGGCACATGCGCGCCGGAACGCTTCACAACGGCAATCTCGCGCGCGTAAATGCGTTCGAACGTGGTGAAACGGCCGCTGCAATTCGGGCAGACACGGCGGCGGCGAATAGCCGTGCCTTCATCCGTCGGGCGCGAATCCTTCACCTGCGTATCGTTGGTGGAGCAGTAAGGACAACGCATGAATTTAAATTCTTAACTGTAAATCGGAAAACGTTTGGCGAGTGCAACCGCTTTTTCGCGCACTGCATTTTCGACCGATGTCGAACCTTCCGCCGTTTGCGACAAGGCGTCGAGCACTTCGGCGATCATGTTACCCACCTGCTTGAATTCGGCCGGGCCAAAGCCGCGCGTCGTGCAGGCTGGCGAGCCAAGACGCAGGCCGGATGTCGTCATCGGCTTTTCAGGATCATACGGAATGCCGTTTTTGTTGCAGGTGATATGCGCGCGCTGCAACGCCTTCTCGGAAATATTCCCCTTGAGATTTTTCGGGCGCAGATCGACCAGCATCAGATGATTGTCGGTGCCTCCGGAGACGATATTGAAACCGGCTGCCTTCACCGTATCGGCGAGTACCTTGGCATTATCGATCACGGATTTCGCATACGTCTTGAATTCCGGCTGCAGCGCTTCGCCGAATGCAACAGCCTTGGCGGCAATTACATGCATCAGCGGTCCGCCCTGAAGCCCGGGGAAAACGGCGGAATTGATTTTCTTCGCCAGCTCTTCATCGTTG
>JAZKID010000112.1:0-5416 GCA_040385045.1 Pseudomonadota bacterium
ACCAGAAAATTCTGGAAAATACTAGTTCAACCCCAGAGATTTCAGCTTGCGGTGCAAAGCCGAACGCTCCATGCCGACAAATTCCGCGGTCCGCGAAATATTTCCGCCGAAACGGCTGATTTGCGCATGCAGATATTCCTTCTCAAACGTTTCGCGTGCATCGCGCAGCGGCAAAGCCATAATATGCTCAGACCCGGCATTCTTCGGCATGGCCGGCAGCATGGCGCCGATTTCCGGCGGCAACATGTCGACGCTGACGACAGCGTTCGGATCATTTTGCGTCAAAATCATGACGCGTTCGATATTGTTGCGCAACTGACGAACATTGCCCGGCCAGTCATGCGTCTGCAGCATGGCCATGGTGTCGTCGCCGATGCGTTTGGGCTGCAAGCCTGTCGTCGACGCGATCTGTTCGACAAAATAATGCACAAGTTCCGGAATATCCTCACGATGTTCCGAAAGGCTCGGCACGTGGATCGGCACAACAGCAAGGCGATGAAACAAATCTTCACGGAAGCGGCCGTGTTCGATTTCGTTTTCGATATCGCGGCTGGTCGAGCAGATAATGCGCACATCGACATTCACGCGCGTACTGCCGCCGACGCGGGTAAAATCCTGGTCGATCAGCACGCGCAAGATCTTGTTCTGCGTTTCGCGCGGCATGTCGGCCACTTCGTCGATATAAAGCGTGCCGCCATGCGCTTCTTCCAGAGCACCGACGCGGCGGACAAGACCCGGCTTTTCCTCTTCGCCGAACAGGCCAAGCTCCATCGTTTCAGGCGTGATCGCGGCCGCATTGATCGCAACGAAAGGCGCATTCGCGCGCGCCGAACGATTATGAATGGTGCGCGCCACAAGCTCCTTACCTGTGCCCGGCGCGCCGGACAACACGATACGACTATTCGCCGGCGCTACTTTATCAATCGTGCCGCGCAACTGGTTCATCACGGTCGAGGAACCGACAATGCGCGTTGCGAAAATCGACTGCGAACGCAGCGTTTTCACTTCGCGTTTCAATTGGGATGATTCAAGCGCGCGCGCGAGAATAAGCAACAGGCGATCTGCCTTGAAAGGCTTTTCGATGTAATCATAAGCGCCGCGCTTGATGGCGGAGACGGCCGTTTCGACATTGCCGTGGCCGGAAATCATCACGACGGGAACATCGGCGTGATGCTTGCGTAAATGATCGAGAATTTCGAGGCCGTCGAGGCGGCTGCCCTGCAACCAGATGTCGAGAAGAACGAGCGAAGGCTGGCGCTGCGTGATCTGTGCAAAGACTTCGTCGGCATTGCGTGCCACACGTGTCGTATAGCCCTCATCATTCAGGATACCCGCAATCAAATCGCGGATGTCACGCTCATCGTCGACGATCAGGATATCACTGGACATGGATGCTCATCTCTTCTGTCTGGGTTGGTTTGATGGTCAGGCTGCTGTCGGGCTGGCGGCGTGGGAATGTCAGGCGCACAAGCGCGCCCTGCCCCTGCGTCGCGTCGAGCAGTTGAATGGTGCCGCGGTGTTCGTCCATCACCTTGCCGACGATGGCGAGGCCGAGACCGGTGCCTTTTTCGCGCGTCGTCATGTAAGGTTCAAGCAGGCGCTGGCGATTTTCCTGCGGCAGGCCGATACCGTTATCTTCGACATCGATGACGACGTCTTCTTCTTCCGTTAAATTCACGCGCACAGTGATGCGGCCTTTTTCTTCTTTTTCCGAAGCGAGAACGGCTTCCGTCGCATTCTTGATCAGGTTCGTGACCGCCTGCCCGATCAGGCGGCGATCGCAATCGGCGCGAAGAATTGTTTCCGGCAAACTGAAATCGAATTCGATTTCCGGGTTGCCGACGCGCATCAGGAACACAACCTGACGCACGAGGTCGCCCATGTCTTCTTCCTGAATTTGCGCTTTCGGCATCCGCGCGAACGATGAGAACTCGTCCACCATGCGGCCGATATCGCTCACCTGCCGGATAATCGTATCTGTGCATTGGTCGAACACATCGCGCTCTTCATCGACAATCACTTTCGCATATTTCCGTTTCAGACGCTCTGCGGAAAGCTGGATCGGCGTCAGCGGATTTTTGATTTCATGCGCAATGCGGCGCGCGACGTCTGCCCATGCCGATGAGCGCTGTGCGGAGACAAGGTCAGTGATATCATCAAGCGTGACGACATAGCCGTGTTCTTCTTCGGACGATTTTTCACCGGTGATCCGCGCCAGCAGCGTATATTCCTTATTGTGCCGGCGCAGTGTGACCTCGCCCTGCACAAGACGCTGCTGCGCTTCTGCTTCATTCAGCAGCCCGGCAAGCTCGGGCAATACTTTTACGAGCGGCTGGCCGATCACATCACCCTCTTCATTACTGAGAAGCTGCAACGCCGTCGGGTTTGCCAAAGTCACATTGTAAGTTGCATCGATGCCGAGAATACCGGCTGTGACGCCAGACAGCACCGCTTCCGTGAACAGGCGGCGCGCATCCATCTGCTCGTTCGCCTGCAGCAGATCGTTCCTCTGCGAGCGCAGTTCGCTCGTCATCGTGTTGAACGTCTGGCTGAGGCTGGCGAGATCGCCTTCATCGGCGCGCACCTGTACCTGCGTATCAAGATCGCCGCGCGAGACACGATCGGCCGCACCGATCAGGCGGCGGATCGGCGCAACGAGCCTGTTGGCAAAAGCGATACCGAACCAGAACGCGATCAACAGCAGGATCAGCGCAATGCCGGCATAGGTGATGCCGAAAGCTGCCTGCACATTGGTGCGGCGCAAATCCATGCTGCGGTATTCGTTTGTCGCGGCCTGTGCTTCACGCACCGCGCGGATGACATTCTGATCGACCGGCCGCGCAACATAAAGATAGGCGTCATCGTAAGTCTGAAGTTTCATGATCGCGCCGACGAAATCATTGTTCGCGGGTGTAATCAGGATCGGCTCGGTCGATTCAGCGGCCTTGTCGATGATTTCTTTTTTCGGTAATTCGTAATCGCGCGGCAGACGCGAATGCTGCAGCACCTTCCCGTCGCGATGCAAAACGTAAACGGCCGGCAGCCCGCGCTGGAAAGCAATCTGCGTCAGGAAGATCTGGAAGTTGATCGGGTCGACATAAGCGAAAGGTTGCGCGCGGTTCACATATTGCGACAGCGCGAGAATGTCGTAACGGATCGCCTGATTGTGCTCGTCCATATACGCCTGCGCGATGCTCAGCGAGTTGTCGACCACGGCGCGTGTGCGCGTGGAGAACCAGCGATCAAGTCCGACGTTCAGCGTCAGGCTTGCAACCACGACGACAATGACGGCCGGAATGGCCGCGACGCCGCAGAACATCGCCACCACGCGTGTGTGCAACCGCGCGGCCGCCTTGTTGGCGCGGCGTGCCCGCCATAACGGCTGGATCTCCCAGAGGATCAGCGCGATCAGCGCCATCACCAGCACCATGTTTGTCGCAAGGACAGCGACAGTGACGCCACGGCCCGGTTCCACAGGAGTCAAACCGGTCAGGATGGCAAAGGTAACGATGGCCGAGATAAGGGCAAGGACAACGATTGAGATGGCCACCCATGGCGTCAGGCGGGTCGCTCTCGCCAAATTCTCCTGCTCGGCGTCAGCCGGTGCGGAAAAGCCAAATTTCATCTGCTGTGCGCCCCCGTTGCATGCCGAGCCAGCCCTCAAGACTGTGGCATTTACGCCTCATTGTTGCATAAATGTGACATTGTTGAGGCCTGGTCAAGTCTCATTCGCAAGGCCTTGTTATGCCTCAGCTTCTTGCCAGCATTCCAGCAGTCGTTCACAAACCCCGCATGGGATCACCGCACGATACATATGTCGTTATTGTTGCCGCCGGGCGTGGCAGCCGCATGGCGGGCACTGTGCCAAAACAATATCGCCTGCTCGGCGGTGTGCCTGTTTTGCGACGTGCGCTTTTACAGGTCCTGAATGCGCGCACAACTTTTCACAAAATTCTTGTCGTGATCGATCCTGAGCACCGGAGTTTTTACGAGCAGGCGCTTGAAGGATTGCCGCAGGATATTTTTATTGAACCCGTGGCGGGCGGCGAAACGCGCCAGGAATCCGTCTTCGCAGCGCTCGAAGCTTTGGCACTTCTGAAGCCGCACCATGTTGTGCTGCACGATGCCGCGCGTATTTTCGTAGCGCCGGATTTGTTTGAAAAAACCATCAACGCTCTCGGCAATGCGAAGGGCGCGATTGCGGCATGCAGAATGACAGATACGCTGAAACGCACTTCTGGTGATATAATTTCGGAAACAGTGGCGCGTGAAAATCTATACGCTGCACAAACGCCGCAGGCCTTCGATTTTGAAACGCTTTACAGCGCACACCAAGCGGCTTTGCCTGAAAAGCGCGTTGATTTTACCGACGATGCGTCCCTGCTGGAATGGCAAGGGCATCAGGTTGCAATCGTCGAAAGCAGTGCAGACAACTTCAAACTGACGACGGATGACGACTGGCAGCGTGCGGAAAAACTGGTCAAAGCGGGCGCAACAAAAACCGCGCTCGGCTTCGATGTGCATCGTTTCAAGAGCGGTGATCATGTCATGCTCGGCGGCGTCAAAATTCCGCACAATAAAGGCATCGACGCGCATTCGGACGGCGATGTGATTCTGCACGCACTCACCGATGCGATCTTGGGTTTAATCGGCGCAGGCGATATCGGCACGCATTTTCCGCCAAGCGATGCAGAATGGAGGGGCGCCTCATCTCATATTTTCGTCGAAAAATCGCTTCAGCTATTGCATGAAAAGGGTGGCATGTTGACACATTGCGACGTCACATTGATTTCTGAATCGCCAAAAATTGGTCCGCATCGTGACAAAATATCAGCCAGTATTGCGCAACTTATCGATCTCTCCATTTCCGCAATCGGCCTCAAAGCAACGACGGCTGAAGGTCTCGGCATGATTGGCAACGGTGAAGGCATTTGCGCTTATGTGCTCGTGAGTGCGAGGTTTTAATGACGTCAGATCTGCACAACCTTCTTGAGAAAATCAAAACGTTAGCCATCGCGCAAAAATGCAAAATCGCGACAGCCGAATCCTGCACCGGTGGAATGATTGCATCACTGCTCACAGAACTTCCCGGTTCGTCGGATTTTTTTGATTGCGGCTTCATTACTTATTCCAATCAGGCAAAAACGGATATGCTTAGCGTTGCCGCCGAATTGATTGCTGCGAAAGGCGCTGTTAGTGCAGATGTCGCGATAAAAATGGCGGAAGGCGCGCTGCTTCATTCATCTGCCAATCTTGCCGTTTCGGTAACAGGCATTGCCGGACCGACAGGAGCAACCGAAACAAAACCTATTGGCCGCGTCTATCTTGCCCTTGCCAAAACAAACCAAACGATACAGCAGCGGCAATTCGATTTCGGTACTATCGGCCGCGATGCTGTCCGCTCAGCTGCAACGCG
>JAZKID010000112.1:5426-7739 GCA_040385045.1 Pseudomonadota bacterium
CTGATTAAGACGCCGCCACATCGCACCGAAAACATTCGAGAAATTATCGCGCCAGGCAGGTACACCGGAGGGTTGCAATATATGCCAGCCATTCATTGTCACAAGCGCGCCAAGATCGTCTGTTTTGCGCGCCATGACAACAACATGTGACGGCGCGATGAGCATTTTCCATTTTTCATCGTCGGATGGCTCATTGCGTGAAAGGGCAACGGCGCCAAGTTCATGCGCGCTGGAAGCCAGCATGCTCTCCATTTCCAGATTTCGGTTTGAAATATGCAGAAGCACGACACCATTCGGCGTCAACTTCGAAAAATAGAGATTGATGGCTTCAAGCGTGAGCAAATGAACGGGGACAGCATCCGATGTGAAGGCATCGATGATCAGCAGGTCATAAATTCCGTCAGGCTCGTTTTTTAATGTGAGCCTTGCATCGCCGACAACAATGCGCGCGTTTGGCGCACAATTCTTCAGAAACGTGAATTCCGTATTTGCAAGATCGACAACCGTTTTATCGATTTCGAAAAAGGTAATATCCTCGCCGGGAATGACATGGCAAGCCATAGAGCCGGTGCCGAGGCCCACGGCGCCGATACGCTGCAATGGCAGCAAGAGTCGCATGCCGCGCAGCACTTGCCCGAAATTATTATCTTTGCCGTAGTAGGTCAGCGGTTCGCGTTCCATACCGACTATTTTCGACTGCGCGCCGTGAATGGTCGTGCCGTGTTCAAGAATAAGATAATGGCCGTCAGAACTTTCATACACTTTGTGAACGCCAAAAAAGCTGCGCTTTGTCAAGGTGTAACCATTGTCATTGCGTAAAAATGGCGCAAGCGCGAGAGCGCCAATCGCCAGAATGATAAAGCGCACGGGTTTGTGCCTGTCCACAATCAGAATGCCGGCGATAAGGATCGACATAATAATCCAAATGATTTTATGATTGAATTCGCCTTTTAAAATAATACCCAGAATGGCTGCGGCAGTCAGAGCGCCAAACGCGAACATCGTATCGCGTTGCCAGCCTGCATTAAAGTTTTGCCTCAAATTTGGCCAAGCCAATAATGCCGCGCCAACCAGCAACGGATATTCAATAACGGAATTGAAAATGTTCGGCGCAACCAGCCCGGCAAACAATCCACCGATCAAACCTCCCAATGACAGGAAAAAGTAAAATTCTGTCAGTTGCGCCGCTTGCGGACGCTCTTCGGCAAGGCGTCCGTGGCACAGCATTGCAAGAATGAAAAATGCAAAAAGATGAACGATAAGTGTTGCAGGCAAAGGTATGGTATATTTGCTCATCAATAAAAGCAGCAACGGTGTTGCAGCGAAGGGTAAAACTATTACGATTACACGCTGCGAAATTTGCGGCTTTCGTGCAAAGACAAGAATAAAACTCAGTAAATAAATGATCAGCGGCACCACCCATAAAAAGGGAACGGCTGCGACATCGGTACTGATGTGTGCTGTTACTGCAATGAGCAGGGCTGAAGGAATGGCGGCGAGTGCGATCCAGATCAGGCGGCGTTGCCATGTGATAGTCTGCTCGCCACTAATCTCATTTATCAGGATGTCTTTTTTCTGCGTCAGAAAAACAAGAACAAGAAATGCGAGCAGCAGAAGAAGAACAGTATAGCCGTAGCTCCAGTATTGCGTTTGCATGCTGAGCGTAAAAACGGGCTCGACCAAAATGGGGTAAAGAAGCAGTGCGAGCAAACTGCCCAGGTTTGAAATGCTATATAAAAAATATGGGTCCTCTGCATGCGGATGCCCTGTTCGCGCGAACCAGGCTTGCAGTAACGGACCGTTTGCCGACAGAGCAAAAAATGGCAAGCCGATCGAAGCCGCGAACAATCCGATCAGCCAAAAAATCTGACTGTCTGCTGAAGGTTCTCCATATCCTGTTGCCATGGCAATCGGCAGGCTGATAAAAGCGCTCGCCGTGACAAGGCAGTGAATGATAACGGCAACACGAAGCGGGATAAATTTGACGAGGATGTGCGCGTAAAGATAACCGAGCAACAGCATGCTTTGAAAAAAGACCATTGCGACTGACCACACCCCCGGCGCGCCGCCAAGAACCGGCAAAACGATTTTCGTAAACATTGGCTGGATGGCGAAAAGCAGGAAAGCCGACAGGAAAATAGCGCCGAGAAAATGACATAATATCAGATCATTGCGCCTCATTATTGATTCCTCGTCTGCACTCAAATGTGCAAGGTTAGCCGGAAGTCGACCAGTCCCATGCCTATAATGCGCTGTGATATGAACATGTTTTTATAAAAACAGATTTGGGGCCTGTCAGGCTTTTTTCATAAG
>JAZKID010000113.1:0-2209 GCA_040385045.1 Pseudomonadota bacterium
CTTGCTGTTGTCGGAACGTGTTTCGATCCGCGACCTGCCGACCATTCTTGAAGGCATCGCAGAAGCTGTCGGCACGACGCGCAACCCGCTGTTCGTCAACGAGGTTGTGCGCGCACGCCTCGCGCGGCAGATCTGCGCGCAGAACCAAGATATGAACGGCATGCTCGCGCTGATCAGCCTCACGCCGCAATGGGAACAGGCTTTCGCGGAAAGCATGATGGGTTCGGGCGAAGACAGGCAGCTCGCCATGGCGCCTTCCAAGCTGCACGAGTTCATCACCATCGTGCGCGACAAGTTCGAAAAAGCCGCACAGGGCGGCGACATTCCTGTGCTGCTGACATCGCCTGGCATCCGCCCCTATGTGCGGCAGATTGTCGAGCGCTTCCGCGCACAGACAAGCGTGCTCAGCCAGGCCGAAATTCACCCGCGCGCAAAATTGAAAACAGTGGGCGTGGTTTAAGAAACGCATTTTACTTCTTAAATCTATCAGGCTATTCAGCCTTATGGATATTCCCATCGACCCGTCCCGCTTCATTGCTTTTCTTGGCGTGATGACAGCAATGGGTTTTGCGCCCGGCCCGGCAAATATTTTCTGCATCGCAACCGGAATGGAAAAAGGGAAACGCGCCGCCCTTCTCGGCATTGCCGGGTTGAATTGCGGAACAGCTATCTGGTTTGTCGGCGCAGCTTTAGGGTTGAACGCGCTCGTGATCGAATTTCCGGAATTTTTTCACTACCTGACTTATATCGGCGCGGCTTATCTTTTTTATCTCGCGCTCTCATCTTTCAGGCAGGCTTTTGCAAAAAATATCGAGCCTCTTCATAAAATAAAGATCAGCCAGCAATCGCCGTTCTATCAGGGATTTCTGGTTCAGATTGCTAACCCGAAAGCCATCCTGTTTTTTACAGCTGTACTCCCTCCGTTCATGGATATGACGAAACCGGCCGGACCGCAGCTGATTGTTTTTTCCATCGCGACTTTTGCAATCGATATCACGGCCATGTGTTTTTACGGACTTGGCGGTTCGATGCTGAAACGGCGCGCCGAAGATGCACGTTTTCGCCGCGGCTTCGCACTCGCCGTCGGCATTTTGCTGATGACGGCGGCGGCGCTTATCGTTATTGAACAATAAGTGATGGAATTTCCAGTTGATCCTTCGCGCTATATCGCTTTTTTAAGCGCCTTCTCTGCATTAGCTGCGGCGCCGGGGCCGGCCAATCTTTTTGCGCTTGCAACAGGTTTAAAGAAAGGTCGTGGCGCGCTTTTCTGGAGCATCACCGGAATTACGGTTGCGACATTCATTTGGTATACGGCTGCGGCTTTGGGCCTCGCCACGCTGACGCAAACTTATCATGAAATTTTCAGCACCCTTCGTTATATCGGTGCCGTTTATTTGGCATGGCTCGGGATTTGCGCATTGCGTGCTGACTTTTCAAATACGCAACCTGTTAAAAATGTAGAGCGCTCCAGTTTGCATCAAGGTTTTTTCGTGCAGATCACCAGCCCGAAGGTCCTGTTGTTCTTTACCGCTGTCCTGCCTGCTTTCTTGGACATGCAACGACCGTTGATGGCTCAGTTGTTTATTTTCGGAGCTACTTCGATGGGTATGGACGTCATAAGCATGACGTTATACGGGCTTGGAGGCACGACATTATCGAGACATTTTCAAGATGCGCGTTTTCGCCGCGTCTTTGCACTCGCCGTCGGCATTTTGCTGATGACAGCGGCGGCGCTGATTATCGTTGAACGCTAAGATCCTTTACGTTGAAACCTTTAGCTACGGATGAAAGGTTGCGGTTGCGAAGTCATAATAGGATCCGTCGGCAAATTTCATGTAGTCGATCGTTTTTGAAGCGGTGACGTTATTCCAGGTATTTGTAAATGTGAGGCTGGAGCCGCCATAGCTGATGACATAGGTGCCGCCCACCTGCGACATGGAGACATCTGCGAAACTGACGCCCGGCGTAAAGAGAACGGTGTGTTTGCCGTTGTAGGGATCCTGGTTACCATCCACATAACTGTAAATGGTATCGTTGCCGTCGCCCGGAGCCAAGGCAATGGTCAGATTGCCATAATGGGGGCCGATAAAGTCATCGCCTGTGCCCGGATTGGCGACCAACTCGTCATTCGGCCCGTTGCCAAAATTAAGCGTATCGTTCCCCGAAGTTCCGTTGATGACGGGAACGTTCGCATATCCGCTGATGGCAT
>JAZKID010000114.1:0-7104 GCA_040385045.1 Pseudomonadota bacterium
TCCGTGCTTCTGCCCATCAGCCGCCGCATGGCTGCCGGCCTTTTTAAATCCATCATCATGGGTACAATGCCCCATCGCATGGAAATGCACGCCATGCCAGCCGGGCGTAAGGCCTTTCGCCTCGACCTTCACCAGCAACCCCTTCGTGCCTTGCGTGAGCGATGCGACGCCCGCATCGCCACCCTTCACATCCTCCAGCTTCACCTCCGCCGCTTTCGGCGTCTCCGCCGCTTTCGGCGTCTCCGCCAGCGCAGGCGCGGACAGGGCAAGGATGACAGCGGTCAGGGCGAGGTATTTCTTCATTTGAATTCTTTCTAATTGGGTGTTGATGAAATCGTTCGATAACGGCTCCACATATTGGCGGGGAGAGCTACATCCAGCGCTTGCGCATAACGCGGCACCAGAAACGTTTCCGCACCACCATAAATCTTGTCTATCTTCCGTGTCAACGCGCGCGCAATACATTCCACGTCACGCATTTTTCTCTTCGTGTTTTCACGGACGCACCGGTCGATAAATAGTTCCCATGTAAGGCGGTATCCCGTCTGCGACTGCGGTTCGAAAAGCAATTCGAGATAATATTTGGCAGAAAGGGAAGCAACGGTGTAGCTGCTCTCCTTGATGACCATGCTTTCGAATTTTTCAAGTTCTACATCGCGGATGTCGGCGGATGCCTTGGCAACCGCTTCAAGGCGCAGGATATTGCCCGTCTTCAATTTTTGCTCGGTTTCCAGCCGCTCGAAATAATTACTTTGCTGCCGGAAAAATGATTTCGCTTCGCCTTGCGGATCCCGAATGAACGCTTCATAACGGCTCACATACGAGTCAGCATCAGCCCTATCAAAGTTAAAGACGTTTTTCGAGTCGATTCCGGCGATGAAGTGCCGGGCGTCAGCAACGCGATCATCGAGCAAAAGCGCGGCTACGATTCGTGTGGGAACGGAATAGTCCTCTGCGTTGCCGGTGACCAGACGGGTCTTCTTGACTGCGTAATTCGCCGACTTTTTGTAAAGCGCGACGGCGTCGTCAATCCTGCCCTCGCGCACGAGAAGCCTTATGGCGTCATCCTGCGGCAAATGCAGACTGACGTTCAATATCTGGCTGCCGGTCAGCGATTTGATTTCCTCAAATGCTTCGTCGATTTTGCCAAGCGACAGCAGAAGCGTCAGCCGCCACCTGTCGAGCAATAGATCATTGGAGGGGGCGCTTTCAACCAGCGCCAAAGCTTTCTCCCTTTGCGCAATCGTGCCGTGCACGGCCGCGCCATTCGCGAGCAGGGTCATATATCGCGGGCGTTCATCTGCAGCTATCGCATCTACTTCGTCGAGAAGCATCTGGACGATGCAAACATCCCTACCCACCATTTGCAGCAGGCAGGGCGCGATGGCATGTTCCATGTTTTTCGCGCGGCTACTTGCAGGCACTCCGAAGGATAGCAGGCATGATGCAACGATCATCGCCGCGCTGAAGCGAGACACTGTGATTACGGCGCTGGGAAAAATCAGAAATTATCCGACAGGTAGCAAGGCGTGCAACGCACGGGTTGCTGGTTTTCGAATTCGACGAGCATCAGCACGCCGCGCTGGCGGGCGGTGTCGATGATGCCCTGGCTCACGTCTTCGAAGATGGCGTAATGCGCTTCGGTGCCGGCGACGATGCGGTTTTCATTGATGGTGAACCAGAAGGGGCCTTCTTCGGGATTGCCGTCGAGCGATGCGTGTTTGTAGAAAAAGAAAGCGAGCGCGTTGCGCCCGTTCTTGAATACTTCGTACTCGGTCACGACGGATTTATCGGCCTGAGCCATGGTGAACGCCCCTTAGAAACTCCCCCGGATAACAGGATCAGCGCGTAGGATCGATGCTGTCGGCTGCGCTCATGCCTTTCGGCGCGGCGGCTGCCTCCCGCGTACGGTTAAGGGCCATGGTGGGGTTGGTTTCGAGGTAGGAAAACGCAATCTCCTGCGCATCCGCTCCCGTCTTCGCTCCGACCGCTGCACTGCTTAACAGATTGGACATCCCTTTGCACTCCTTCCGGTATTTCTAGCGTATGCGACTATTAAACCTGAATAAAGTTAATTTTAAGTTTACATAGATAGCGCACAAGCCGGAAGCGGCGAGGGATGTTAAGCAGCTGTTATAACGTGGTATTTTTGGGGCGACGGGGTGCGTCGTCGAGCGGGCCGGTATTGAGACCAGCCTGCTGGCAATTTTCCTTCAGCTGCGTCAGTTCTTTTTTCACGGCGGCGAGCTCGACGCGCAGCTGGTCCGCCTCGTAGTCCTTATCCATGAATTTGAGGCGTGCCACATAGGTCTGGCCGTTTTCCGACGGCACGGCGGCGGCGAAATCCCAGCCGTTGTCTTTCAGCAGACGGAACAGTTCCGTCTTGCCGTCATAGACGACGGAGCGCAGGTAACCGGTATCGAGCGTGCGGCTGCCCGGCGCCTCGATCAGCAGGCGCGCCATGCGCACCTGGTTGTTTGAAATGGCCTTTGCCAGCGCCGCGTCGAAAACCGCGGGCGGCGCTTCGATGTCTTTTTGCAAAAGGATGCGAAGGGCTTCGATATTGCCCTCCTTCACCGCCTTGCCCAGTTGGCCTTTGTATTCGGTGATGGGGTCGTCTTTGCCGCCGAAAAATGTGCGCAGGCTCATGGCGTCGCCCTCGGCGCTTTCAGTTTCGGCTTGATGACCGGCTTGCCGTGCAGCGCGTCATTCACGTTGTTATTCAACTGCTGCACATTGTCGAGGATTTGCTGCTGCAGGCGCACGGTTTCGATCGGCGCGACGTTTTCGAGATAGAATTTCTCGTATTCGTTCAGCGTTTTCACGATGGCGTTGATTTGCTTGTAGCGGCGTTCGGCTTCTTTGGATTTGTACGTATAGGTGCGGCGTTCGTAATAGTCGTCGTAACGCTCTTTGCGCGGGATCGCGCCCTGTTCCGTTTCCAGCGCGTTGACTGCGTAGGAAACATCTGCGCCGCGTGTCAGCAGCTTGCGCAGGAACAAATTATTCTTCGCAACGGCGGCGTGTTCAAGCGGCTTGCCGTTATCGGCATTCACATTCGCGCCGTCCTTGATCGCCTTGTCGAACATCGCGTCGTCATTCGCGGCGATCGCACCCAGCAGCAGCGTATTCGCCTCGCGTGTTTTTGCGGCATCGGCACGCGCTTGTATCCCCGCCTCGCCAATGGTCAGGGCGTCGGAAAAAACGGTCGCGAGCGTGGGTTTGCCGTCGGGCATGGAATCTCCGCTTGTGTGCCGGATATGTTTACGACAAATAACGGTATTCTGTCAATATGGAGTTTAAGGCTTAGGTGCCTGATTACGCTTGGTTTTCGGCAGCGCCAGCTTGAACTGGTTGCGTTCGTTCTTTTGCTGGATGTGAAACATCGCGGTATGGACGATGCTGTCCATCGGCTGGTCGGCATTGATCAGATGCCAGTTGAGCTGGCGGAATGCTTTCGGCTGGTTCTGCGTGATCTGGCGGCGCAGTACTTTTTTATCGGCGTCGGATGCGCTGTCCTTGCGCTTGCTGACGCGGTCGAACAAAACGGAAGCGGAGGCGTGAAGATAAATGCCGATAAAATCGCCGCCGTTTTTATGCGCGAGCGCTTCCTGGTTGGCGCGCGAATTGGTGTCGAGGAAAGAGCCCGACACGATGACGCTCTTGCCGGAGCGCAAGAGTCGCTCGGCTTCCTCATGGATATGCTTGATGAAGGTCTGGATGTTTTCGGGCGTGTACGCGCTGTCGGGCAGCGGGGTTTTCGGATCGACGCCGTACATTTTTTTATGCACGACATCGGAATCCATCACGACGACGCCCGGCATTTTTTTTCCAAGCTCTTCCGCCAGCGTCGTCTTGCCGGAGCCCGACATGCCGCCGATTGCGATCATCACGGGCACTTTGCGGCGCACCAGCGATGTCATGCGAAAATGACTTTGTTCAAGGAAGAATACACGTGCCCCACACCCTTTATTCTTGTTGTCGGGCAGTATATGGAGTTTTTCATAACCGGTCAAGATTAATTGTAAGCGTTTGTTTTTAATAGGCAATTTAAATTAGAAAAGCCCCGGTGTTACGCCCGGGGCTTTTCACTGTGCCTTGAAGGAGATCAAGGTTATTTGGTGTCGTCCTTACCCTTTCAGGCGGCGCCCTTGAAGGCTTCTTCTTCGAAGGCTTCTTCCCATGAGCCTTGGGTCGATGCTTTCGAATATTCGGTCGCGCGGTTTTCAAAGAAGTTCGCGTGTTCCGCGCCGTTCAGCATCGCGTCCATCCAGGGCAGCGGGTTTTTCTCGATGCCGAAAACGGGCGTGAGACCCAGCTGCGTCAGGCGGCGGTCGCCGATGTAGCGGATGTAATCTTTCACTTCCTGCGCGGTGAGGCCTTCGATTTCGCCCATGCCGAAGGCGAGGTCGATGAAGGCGTCTTCGTGATGAATGATCGTCTTGCAGGCTTCCGTGATGTCGGCGCGGAGCTTGTCCGTCCACACTTCCGGGTTTTCCTGGATGAAGGTCTTGAACAGCTTGATGATGGAGAGCGTGTGCAGCGTCTCGTCGCGCACCGACCATGTCACGATCTGGCCCATGCCCTTCATCTTGTTGAAGCGCGGGAAGTTCATGAGCATCGCAAACGACGCGAACAGCTGCAGCCCTTCGGTGAAGCCGCCGAACACGGCCATCGTCAATGCGATGTTCGCCTTGTCATCGACATTGAAGCCCTGCATGTAGTCAAACTTGTCCTTCATTTCCTTGTATTTCATGAAGGCCGAATATTCGACTTCGGGCATGCCGAGGGTATCGAGCAGGTGCGAATACGCCGCGATATGGATGGTTTCGATGTTGGAGAACGCGCAGAGCATCATCTGCACTTCCGTCGGCTTGAACACCTGGCTGTAATGCTTCATGTAGCAGTTGTTCACTTCCACGTCCGCTTGCGTGAAGAAGCGGAAAATCTGCGTCAGCAGGTTTTTTTCCGCGGGGGTCAGTTTCTTTTTCCAGTCGCGCACGTCTTCCGCCATCGGCACTTCTTCGGGCAGCCAGTGGACGCGCTGCTGCGTCAGCCATGCTTCATAGGCCCAAGGATAGTAGAAGGGTTTATAGACGTGGTTTTCTGTCAGAAGACGCGACATGGATTATTCCTTGATAAATGACGGTAGAGTTATTTGCCCAGAATCTGCCTGCCCTTGACCGACACGCAAACGCCCGAGGGGCAGGGTTCGATCAGGTCGAGACGGGCGAGTTTTTCGAGATGCGTGCGGGAAACGCGGTCGCAGCTGTCGGGATCGTTGACGGCGCGCAGCGTTTGCAGTTCAGCTGTGTTCAGCATGTCTGTTTTCTCCGATGATAAAGCTTCACAAGTCTTCGCGGTATCAGTCTTTTTTTATCGTTGTAGTCTTTGGAATTCGTTTACTGGCAGGCCAGGCATTCGTCGTATTTGCTGCCGGACGACGACGCTGCGTTCAGCTCCGCCTTCTTCAGCTTGCCGTCGCCGCCATGCGCGTTTTCGGCGCGCTGGATCGATTTCGAACGGCAGTAATACAGCGATTTGACGCCTTTTTTCCAGGCCATCCAGTGAATCTGGTGCAGGTCGCGCTTGTGCACGTCTGCGGGCAGGAACACGTTCAGCGACTGCGCCTGGCAGATGTACGGCGTGCGGTCAGCCGCGTGTTCGATCAACCAGCGCTGGTCGAGTTCGAACGCGGTCTTGAACACATCCTTTTCATCCTGGGACAGGAAGTCGAGGTGCTGGACGGAACCTTCAT
Organism: Pseudomonadota bacterium; assembly: GCA_040385045.1. Classification (GTDB taxonomy): domain Bacteria; phylum Pseudomonadota; class Alphaproteobacteria; order Rhizobiales; family UBA4765; genus JAZKID01. The sequence continues at coordinate 5,759 of JAZKID010000114.1, forward strand.
GCGTGGTGATATCCGACCACACATCGTCGTTGTTCATGCCTTTTGCTTCCAGCACGATTTCCAGCGCCTTGTTGCGCACGAGGTGCGAACCGGATAGCGTCTTGTGCGTGTAGGCGTTGGCGGAGTTCGGCTCGATACCGGGCGAAGCGCCGCCGGTGATGATCGAAATCGACGCGGTGGGGGCGATTGCGATCTTGTTCGAGAAACGCTCCATGATGCCGTATTCTTTCGCATCGGGGCACGGGCCGCGCTCATGGGCCAGTTTCACCGAGGCTGCATCCGCGCCTGCTTTCAGGTGCTTGAACATGCGCTTGTTCCAGACTTTCGCCATCACGGATTCAAGCGGGATCATTTTCGTTTGCAGGAAGCTGTGGAAGCCCATGACGCCGAGGCCGATCGAGCGTTCGCGCATCGCGGCATATTTCGCGCGCATCATGCTGTCGGGCGCGCGGCGGATGAAGTCTTCCAGCACGTTGTCGAGGAAGCGGCAGATATCTTCCACGAACGTCGGGTGATCTTCCCATTCCTCGAAGTTTTCGAGGTTGACGGAAGACAGGCAGCAGACCGCGGTACGTTCCTGACCGTGATGGTCCTTGCCCGTGGGCAAAGTGATCTCGGAGCAGAGGTTCGACATCTTCACGTTCAGGCCGGCCAGTTTATGGTGTTCCGGAATGGCGCGATTCACATGGTCGGAGAACAGCAGGTAGGGCTCGCCGGTTTCGATGCGGGCGGTCAGGATGCGGATCCAGAGCGCGCGTGCGTTGACACGTTCGATAACCGCGCCGTCCTTGGCGGAGGTCAGCGCCCATTCTTCGTCTTTTTCAACAGCGCGCATGAATGCGTCGGAGATAACGACGCCATGGTGCAGGTTGAGCGCCTTGCGGTTGGGATCGCCGCCCGAAGGTTTGCGCATTTCGATGAATTCCTCGATCTCGGGATGCGAGATGGGGAGATACACGGCGGCGGAGCCACGGCGCAGCGAGCCTTGGGAAATGGCGAGGGTCAGAGAGTCCATCACGCGGATGAACGGGACGATGCCGGAGGTCTTGCCGTTCTTGCCGACCTTTTCGCCGATCGAGCGCAAGTTGCCCCAATAGGAGCCGATGCCGCCGCCGCGCGACGCGAGCCAGACGTTTTCGTTCCAGAGGTCGACGATGCCGCTAAGTGAGTCATCGGTTTCGTTCAGGAAGCAGGAAATGGGCAACCCGCGATCGGTGCCGCCGTTCGACAGAACGGGCGTTGCGGGCATGAACCACAATTTGGAGATATAGTCATAGACCCGCTGCGCGTGCCCGGCATCGTCGGCATAAGCCGCGGCGACGCGCGCGAACAGATCCTGGTAAATT
>JAZKID010000115.1:0-6162 GCA_040385045.1 Pseudomonadota bacterium
AGTGGCAGGTGGTAATCCCGCCAGCATCAAGGCCGGAACGGTGATCAGTCCGCCGCCGCCCGCAATCGCGTCGATAAACCCGGCAATAAAAGCGGCACAGGCAAGCAGCGCGAGGATATCGAAGGTCAGCCCTTCGATCACTCGGCCGCCTGTGCTTCCGCGATCGGCTGCGGTGGTTTCCAGCGCAGAACAGGCGTACGCGCCGCGCGTGTTTCATCGAGGCGCTTGCGAGGTGCGAAATAGGGTGCACCGGTGAAACGCTCCTTGTTGCCTGCTTTCGCATCGAGCGCGAGATCACGGAGCGTGGCGATAAAAAGATCCAATGATGCTTTCGATTCCGATTCCGTTGGTTCGATCAGCATCGCTCCGTGCACGACGAGCGGGAAATAAACCGTCATCGGGTGAAAGCCTTCGTCGATCATGGCTTTGGCAAAGTCGAGCGTCGAAACGCCGCTGTCTTTCAGGAACGCATCATCGAAGAGAACTTCATGCATGCAGATCTTGTCGCCGAACGGCTGGCTGAACAGATCTTTCAGACAGGCGCGGATATAATTCGCGTTTAATACAGCATCTTCCGATGCTTTTTTCATACCGTCGGCGCCATGGCTGAGCATGTAGCTCAGCGCGCGCGTAAACATGCCCATCTGGCCATGAAAAGCGCTGAGACGACCGAAGCTCTGCGTGCCTTGTGTCTCTTCGACAAATTGCAGCGCATCACCAATTTTCTTGATAAACGGCACCGGCGCGAAATCGGCCAATGCTTTCGACAATACGACGGGGCCAGAACCCGGCCCGCCGCCGCCATGCGGCGTCGAGAAAGTTTTGTGCAGATTAATATGCATGGCATCGACACCGAGATCGCCGGGGCGTGCTTTTCCGACGATGGCATTGAAGTTTGCGCCGTCGCAATAAAAGTAAGCTCCTGCCGCATGCACCGCATCGGCAATTGCGGAAATTTCTTTCTCAAACAGACCGCAGGTGTTGGGGTTCGTGAGCATGATTGCTGCAACATCAGGGCCAAGCGCCGCCTTCACAGCATCGATGTGCACAGTGCCGTCCGCGCCCGCAGGTACGGCGCGTACACTAAAACCGATCAGCGCGGCGGTCGCCGGGTTCGTGCCATGCGCGCTGTCCGGAACCAGAACGACTGTGCGTGTTGCGCCCTCGCCTTTGGCATTAATCGCCGCCTTGATGGCCGCCATGCCGCAGAGTTCGCCATGCGCGCCGGCTTTCGGCGTCATTGCCACCGCCTCCATACCTGTCAGCGTGATCAGATAATGCGCGAGTTGGTCGATGAGTTGCAGCGCACCTTGCACGGTTGATTGCGGCTGCAACGGGTGAATGTCGCCGAAGCCCGGCAGGCGCGCCATTTTCTCGTTGAGACGCGCATTATGTTTCATGGTGCAGGAGCCAAGCGGGAAAATGCCGCTGTCGATGCCGTAATTTTTCTGAGAGAGGCGCACATAATGCCGCATCGTTTCCGGCTCGGTGAGGCCGGCAAGCCCGATCGGCTCCTTGCGCTCAAGCCCGCCAAGTTTTGACGTGGTAAGATCGACATCGATGACATCGACACCGCTGACATCTTCATGGCCGATTTCGAAAATCAGCCCCTCTTCCTGCTGCAGTGCGCGGTTGCGCGTGAAGGTGACATGGTCGGCGGTGCCGATCTCATTCGGCGTCGTCTGGCGTCCCTGACGGTTCAACATTACAGCACCTCCTTCAGCGCGGCGACAAACAGTGCGCGGTCATCATCCGTATTAATTTCTGTCGACGCGATCAGCAGAAGATTTTCAAGCTCTTTGCGTCCCGGTTCGAGACGCGAGACCGGCACGCCGCCGAGCACGCCGCGCTGCGCCAGTTTTTCGACAACGTCTGCTGCAGGTTTCGGCAGTTTCACGGTGAATTCGTTGAAATAAGTTTTATTCAGCACTTCAACGCCCTTCACCCCCTGCAATGCTTTGGCCAGTTTAAATGCATTGAGGTGGCAAAGCTTCGCCGTACGCTTCAGCCCCTGCTCGCCGAGCAGTGTCATATGAATGGTGAAGGCCAGCACGCACAGGCCTGAATTGGTGCAGATGTTTGATGTCGCCTTTTCGCGGCGAATGTGCTGCTCGCGTGTCGACAACGTCAGCACATAGCCGCGGCGGCCATCGGCATCAACGGTTTCACCGCACAAACGCCCCGGCATCTGCCGCACATATTTTTCCTTGCACGCGAACAGGCCGACATAAGGCCCGCCGAAATTCAGCGCATTGCCGATCGACTGCCCTTCGCCGACCACAATGTCGGCGCCTTGGGCACCGGGGCTTTCAGCAAGGCCTAGCGAAAACGCTTCGTTGAAAACGGCGATCAGCAGTGCGCCGTTTTCCTGCGCTTTTTTTGCAATCGGTTTGAGATCGATCAGCTCACCATAGAAAGACGGGGTCTGCACAACGACACAGGATGTTTCCGCGTCGATCTGCGACAAGATATCTTCTGCTGTGCTCGGATTGCCGGGCAGCGCGACAATCTTGTCGTTGGCAAGTTCCGAAAGTGTGCGCACCGTTTCACGGTAATGAGGATGCAGCGTGCCGGACAGCACGGCCTTGCGGCGCTTGGTCACGCGGTGCGCCATCAGTACGGCCTCGGCGCAGGCGGTCGAGCCGTCATACATCGATGCATTGGCGACATCCATGCCGGTGAGCAGCGCCACCTGCGTCTGGAATTCGAACAGATATTGCAGCGTCCCTTGTGCAATTTCCGGTTGGTAAGGCGTGTAGCTCGTCAGAAATTCGGAGCGTTGAATGAGATGATCGACTGTCGCGGGCACGTGATGCTTGTAAGCGCCGGCACCGCAAAAGAACGGCCCCTCACCTGCAGACATATTCTGCGCAGCCAGCGCGCTTAAAATGCGCTCGACCTCTATCTCCGATTTATGCTTCGGCAGATCGACCAGTGTATTGAGACGCTTGTTCGCCGGGATATCGGCAAACAGCGCATCGATATCGGCAGCGCCGATGCGTTTCAGCATGTCTTCGCGGTCGGTTTGGGAAATGGGAAGATAACGCATCAATTCAGTCCTTTAATTTATTGTCATTCTGAGGCGAAGCTGAAGAATCTCATTCGAGATCCTTCGCGATGTTCAGGATGACATTTAACCCAAGCTCTTCACGTAACTCTGATAAGCTGCTTCATCCATGAGTTCATTGAGCTCATTATTGTTGGCAACCTTGATTTTCAGGAACCAGCCCTTGTCGAGCGGCGATTCATTCACCGTTGACGGCGCATCGGTGAGCGCGCTGTTCACCTCAACAACTTCGCCGGACACAGGCGCATAAACTTCGGAAGCTGCTTTCACGCTTTCAACAACCGCTGCTTCATCGCCCTGCTTCAATGTTTTGCCGGTGGCAGGCAGATCGACATAGACAACGTCGCCCAGCTGCGCCTGCGCGTAATCGGAAATGCCGATAGTGCCGGTATCGCCAGACACGCGAATGTACTCATGATCTTTTGTGAAGTAGGTTGTCATGCGCTCTCCTTGAATTTTTCAGGCTTGAAATAACGATGCGGCGCGAACGGCATGTTCGCAATTTTTGCGGGCAAGGCCTTGCCGCGCACCATAAGATGAAGGGCCGTGTCATTGGTGGCGAAATCTTTTTCGACATAACCCATCGCGACGGGACCGTTGATGCTAGGGCCGAAACCGCCCGATGTCACTTTGCCGATCACTTTATTGGTTGCCGGGTCGACAATTTCTGTCCCTTCACGCGCAGGCGCGCGGCCTTCGGGCTGGATACCGACACGCACACGCGATGCGCCGTCTTTCAATTCTTTCTGAATGCGTGCCGCACCCGGGAAACCGCCCTCGATGCGGCGCCGCTTTTGCATCGACCAGACAAGACCCGCCTCGACAGGCGATGTTGTTTCATCGATGTCGTGACCATAAAGACAGAGACCCGCTTCAAGACGCAGACTGTCACGCGCGCCAAGGCCGATCGGTTTCACATCCGGATTTTCGAGCAGCATGTTCCAGAGCTTTACGACATCCTTGTCGTGCACCGAAATTTCAAAACCGTCTTCGCCCGTGTAACCGGAACGCGAGATGTGCACCATCATGTCAGCGATTTTGGTAGCGTAATAAGTCATGAACGGCATGCTGGAAACCTGCGGCACAAGCTTGCTTAGAACGCTGGCGGCTTTCGGTCCCTGCAGTGCAATCAGCGCCAGTTGCTCGCTGACTTTCAGTTTCACATTTGGAGGCAGGTTTTTTTCCAGATGCGCATAGTCCGCATCCTTGCAGCCGGCGTTGACAACAAGATAAAGCCAGCCGTCATGGCCTTCATAAGCCGTGCGCGTCACCATCAGGTCATCAAGAATGCCGCCATCTTTATTCAGAAACTGCGTATAGCGCTGCTGGTGCGGCTTCATGTTCAGGATATCTGCTGGCACCAGCATTTCCAGCGCGCGCGCGGCCGTTTCATGCTTGCCGTCATCGGGAATAAGAAAACACTGGCCCATATGCGAGACATCGAACAGCCCGGCTCTCTCGCGCGTCCAGAGATGTTCCTGCATCACGCCCATCGGGTATTGCACCGGCATGTTGTAACCGGCGAACGGAACCATCTTTGCGCCGAGTTTGATATGCGTATCGTTGAGCGATGTGGTTTTCAGGTCAGCCTGCATGACAGATTCCAAAAGCGCGCCGGAAAACTTCCAGCCAAGCGCTCCCTCTGTCCTGTCACCTGAGAGATTTGATTTCACTTTTTAGAGAAAGTGAAACTTGCCCCCGTCGGTAGATCGGTTCCGATCTTTTCCAGAGTTTTTAGGGTCTTAAATTCAAACCAGAGATATATTTTGCACGTGGCAAAAAAGCTGGGATGCGCGAAGGCAAGCGAAGGACGTATCGGCAATACAGCCAAGCTTGCCGACAATGCAGCCAAGCTTTTTTTGCCGTGCCCTTCAGGGTTGGCTGAAAACAGCTTCCTTCAGCAAATTTCATCTCCGCCGATGCACCACATCGCCGTACGCTGAAATTTGCTGTATTAAGCGCGTTTTGAGCCAACAAAATATGCCTCTGGTTTGAATTTAAGACCCTGTTGCTGCGGTCCGTTTGCCTGAGCGTTTCCGGAGCGGTTGCGCCTTCGGCGATATATCTGCACATCATCTTTATCCAAAAAGTCTGTCAACTTTTTGGGACGATGCGGACATACTCTCTCCCGCAGCGAGACTGACTTTACAACCTTCCTCGCCGAGGTCAATCTTCAGCTTTTAGCCTTTTTCGAAGATTTCGGCACTTCGGGGTCGAAGCCCACAAAAACCTGCACATCGGCCAGCGTATCCGTCGCCTCACGCGGGAAAAGAATATCGTCGATCACCAGCGTGAAAAGACCCGACGCCGAACCTGCCGGTACCGTTACATCCACATTCGCAACGCGCGACCACAACGCCTCGCTGCCCTTGCGTACAACCGCAACGCGGACGGGGACTGTGAAATTTCCGGCCTTGCCTTTCGGGCCGAGGATGACGCGCCCTGAAAGCGCTGTTTTAATTCCAACTTCGACGCCGAGAATGGAACACTCGCGCGCCATGCTGGTGAGATTGGCCTGCCATTTGAGATCGGCCGGTGTGCCGGGCGTGCCGACTTCAAAGCTGCGCAATGTTTCCGTGCCTGTACGCTGTTCGATTTTGGGGCAGACGATGTCGGAAGCTGTCGGATCCGTTGATTTGACGGTCTGTACCACTTGCGCCGGATCCGCGGCAGGTGTCGCGCCGATAACGGGGGTTTCGCTGTTCCCGCATGCAGAAAGCAGGATTGCACCACAAAAAACGCCGAAAAAACGCAAAACTTGTTTCATAATACCACCTGACAACCATGATCGTTGATTTTAGCACGTTCCGGAGCTTCGGCAACAGGGCCTGTGCTTGACTTCAAGCACCCGAAAAGCCCAATAGAACCATGGGACAAACGAAGCCCGGCTTGAAAATCCTGCTGTGCAGCCCGCGTGGCTTTTGTGCGGGCGTCGTGCGCGCCATCGATGTCGTGGAAGCCGCCCTGAAGCGTTTCGGCCCGCCCGTCTATGTGCGCCATGAGATTGTCCATAACCGTTTCGTTGTCGACAGCCTGAAGGCAAAAGGCGCCATTTTTGTGAAGGAGCTGGACGAGGTGCCGGAAGGCCCGGCGCC
>JAZKID010000115.1:6172-15658 GCA_040385045.1 Pseudomonadota bacterium
ATCTTTTCGGCCCATGGCGTTGCCAGAACCGTGCCGGAGGAAGCGCAGCGCCGCAACATGTTCGCCATCGATGCGACCTGCCCGCTGGTGACGAAAGTCCACCGCGAAGCACAAATTCATTTCAAGCGCGGGCGGCACATTTTCCTGATCGGCCACGCCAACCATCCCGAAGTGATCGGCACGATGGGCCAGCTGCGTCATGGCGCAATTACGCTGGTTGAAACGGCGGAAGATGTGCAACGGTTGCAGCCACCAGAAAACATACCCCTTGCTTATGTCACGCAGACGACGCTTTCGGTCGACGATACGGCCGCCGTTGTCGCGGCGTTAAAGCAGCGCTTTCCCGACATCGTCGCGCCGCACAAGGAAGACATCTGCTATGCCACGACGAACCGGCAGGAAGCTGTGAAAGCCGTGGCACCGCGCGTCGATGCGATGATTGTCGTCGGCGCGCCGAATTCATCGAACTCGCAACGCCTCGTCGAAACGGCTTTGCGCGCAGGTTGCAAAAACGCGCAGCTGGTGCAGCGCGCCGAAGAAATCGACTGGTCGATTTTCTCAGGCATTTCATCGCTTGGTCTGACGGCCGGCGCATCGGCCCCCGAAGTGCTGGTGGAAGATATTCTTGCCGCCTTCAAGGCGCGTTTTGAGACAGAGATCGAATTTGTTTCGACCGCCGATGAAAATGTTTTTTTCCCCCTGCCGCGCGAAATTCGCGAGCCCCTATCAGCAACAGCGTGAGAGCCATGGCCGTTTACACCCACATCACACAAGAAACCTTGCAGGATTTTCTGCCGCGCTATGCCCTCGGCGATTTGCATCGCCTTGAAGGCATCCGCGAGGGCGTCGAAAATACCAATTACAGGCTGCAGACGGCGCAAGGCCATTTCATCCTGACCATTTTCGAAGATCGCACACCCGCGGAAGACCTGCCTTATTTTATCGAGCTGATGCGGCATGCAGCAGGCAAGGATATTCCCTGTCCGCATCCGATCGGTGATCGCTCCGGCGAGATTTTAAAAACGATCGACGGCAAACCTGTTGTGATTTTCACGGAACTTTCCGGCGCGGCGGAATTAGAGCCCGGCATTGCGCAATGTGGCGAAGTCGGCAGACTGCTGGGCCGTTTCCACCGCGCTGCGGAAGATTTTTCCGGCAAGCGCGACAATGCGCTTGGCCTTGCAGGCTGGCGCCCGCTGATCGAGGAAATCGGCAACAAGGCCGACAAGATTGAGCCGCGCCTTGCGCAGGAATTGCGCGATGAGCTCGATTTCATTGAGCATCACTGGCCGCGCCACCTGCCGCAGGGCACGATCCATGCCGACCTGATCCCGCAAAATGTTTTGTGGCAGGGTAAAGAGCTGACGGGCATGATCGATTTTTATTTTTCATGCAACGACATCCTCGCCTACGATCTGGCGATCTGCCTGAACGCCTGGTGCTTCGCGTCGGGACATACGCAAATGGAAGCGCAACATGCCAAGGCAATGATCGAAGGCTATGAAACATTCCGCCCGCTCAACCATGCCGAACATGATGCGCTGAGCGTGTTGTGCCGCGGCGCGGCGCTGCGTTTTCTCACAACGCGCCTGCACGACCTGTTCTTCACACCTGCGGGCGCGCTGGTGACGAAAAAGGATCCTTCGGAATATTTGCGCAAGAACCGCTATTTCCGCGTGAACGATCTTTTTGCTGCCTGACATGGAAGCACGGCGCGTTATCATTCATACCGATGGTGCATGCTCAGGCAATCCCGGCCCTGGCGGCTGGGGGGCCATTTTGCAATGGAACGGCGAGACGCGCGAAATTTCCGGCGGTGAAGCTCTCACCACCAACAACCGCATGGAATTGCAGGCGGTGATCGAAGCGCTGAAAAGCCTGAAACGGTTCTGTACGGTCGATCTTTATACCGACAGCCAGTATGTGCGCACCGGCATTCTCGAATGGATCCATGCGTGGAAAAAAAACGGCTGGCGCACGGCCACGAAAAAGCCGGTCAAGAATATTGATCAGTGGCAGGCGCTCGATGAGCTGCGACAGCAACACGATATTTCATGGCACTGGGTGAAAGGGCACGCCGGGGACGAAATGAACGAGCGCGTCGACGCGCTCGCTGTGGCTGCCTTGCAGCCTTTTAAAAACTAGAGCGTTTTCAAAACTTCTTCGGCGCCGGAAATTCCGACATTCGACGGCACGTCCTCGACAGCAAGACTTTCAACGGTGCCGTCATTGACAACCATCGCATAACGCTGCGAGCGAATACCGAGCCCATGCGCGCTGGCATCAAGCGACAGCCCCGCCGCCTTGGCAAAATCGGCGCTGCCGTCGGCAAGAAACGTGATCTTACCATTCGCGTTGCTGGCTTTTTCCCATTCGCCCATTACGAACACATCATTGACGGTGGTGACATAAATCTTATCGATCCCTTTTGCAGTCAGCGCATCGGCATTTTGTATATAACCCGGCACATGATTGCGGTGACAGGCCGGCGTAAAGGCACCAGGTGCGCCGACAAGCAGCACACGCTTGTTTTTGAAAAGATCGGAACCCGTTTTTTCCTGCGGGCCATCCTTGCCCATGGTCTTGAAAGCCGTCTCGGGTAACTTGTCGCCAATCTTGATCACATTACTCTCCCTGTTTTTTTGTTAGATAGCGAAAATTCAAAATCTTTTCCGCATAAAAAGCTTTTGTCACATCAACAACTGTTATCCGCGCATGTAAAGGCTCGGCTGGCATTTTCGGCAAAATAAAAGTGAAAGCTGCTGCGTTTTCTTTTTGCGTTGCCATGTAAACTGTTTCATCTCCGGTGAGTTCCATCAGGGCAAAAGAGTCTTGCCGCTTGCCTTTAAGTGAAAAAGATACCGAAACAGTTTCTGCATTTTTGATGGTGGCTTCTGACAATGCAGCATCGTCACGCTTTGGAAGCTCTTTGACGGCTTTGATGATCAGAGGCCTTTGCGCCGCATTCGCAGCTTTACTCAAAACATCATTGAAAATATAAGACTGCGGCAGGCAGATTTTTTCACACACGCCGAAATCGACCGACATGCGAAGCGTAACGGGTTTCGCAAAGTCTTTCGGTGCGATGCGTAGCGGAAAGATAACGCGGTTTTCATAACCCAGTGTCGCGTAACCGCCTTCGTGAAAAATCTTCGGTGCAGGAAACAGCACTTCAAAACTTTTAAGATTTTCCGATTGGTCCGTTTTGAATTGCGGCGCAATGCCCGCCTCGCCCGGTTTTCGCCAATAGGTCATCCAGCCCGGCGCAAGCCTGATTTCCAGTCCGAGACTATAAGAACCATCGGCTTCCTGCCCGCCCTGAAACAGCATCACTTCGGCAGGTTTTGAAGTGGCAACCGCCGGAAGCATGGCTGTCAGCCAGAGAGCGGCCACAAACAGGAATCGGCAAAAATTCAGCATAAAACAGCCATGCGATGTCGCGGTGGCAGAATCAAGCCTTTTACCGAATCTGATCTTGAGGCAATATAAACTCTGGATGACATCGTTTCTCGATTACCGCGAAGGCACGACCGAAGGTTCCCTCGAAGGGCATTTTCTGATCGCGATGCCATCGATGGACGATACACGTTTTCGCCGTACACTCATTTATCTTTGCGCGCATTCTTCCAGCGGTGCGATGGGCATTATCATCAATCAACTGTCGCCGCATATTCGTTTTCCAGAACTTCTGGCGCAGCTGCAGATTATTCCCGAAATGCGGCAGGACCGCCTGCCCGCCGAACTTGAAGCTTTTCCTGTTTTGCAGGGCGGACCTGTCGAGCAAAGCCGTGGCTTCGTTCTGCACAGCGCCGATTACACGATCGACAATGCAACGATTGAAATCGGCAAGGGCATCTGCCTTACCGCAACCCTCGATATCCTGAAAGCGATTGCAACACGCGAAGGCCCGCGTAAGGCACTGCTTGCGCTTGGTTATGCGGGCTGGCGGCCGGGCCAGCTTGAAGCGGAATTACAAGATAACGCATGGTTGCACGGACCTGCGGAAGCAGAGCTTATTTTTGAAACCAATCTCACCAGCAAATATACGCGCGCGCTCAATACACTCGGAATCGATCCGGCATTTTTATCCGGCGAAGCGGGACACGCTTAAAAAAAATTAAAGTCTCAGGCTTTTGCCGCGACGCGACGGATCGCCCGTGTCATTAAATCCGTAATTTTTTCGGCAGGCATGGGTTCACCATAGGCAAACCCCTGCGCATAACGGCACCCAAGCTGCAATAGCTCAAGACCATCGGACATCGTCTCCGCCCCTTCCGCAATCACATCGAGGCCGAGATCACGCGCCATGGTGATGATCGATCGCAAAATAACCGGCCGCCGTCCGCTGCTGTCCGGCTTTACAAGGAAGCGGTCGATTTTCAGAATGTCGAACGGGAAGCGCTGCAACTGCGCAAGACTGGAATAACCGGTACCGAAATCGTCGAGAGCAATCCCCGCCCCCAGTTCGCGGATGCGTGCCAGAACCTGCATGGAAAATTCCGGGTTCTCCATCACAAGCGATTCAGTCAATTCGAGATAAAGACTGTTCGGCGCCAGTTCATAGCGCTGCAAAATCGTTTTAACATCGTTGATCAGGTCATGCCGCATCAACTGGCGGCTTGAAAGATTCACGCTCATGAACAGCGGCGTCTTGTTTTCGAATTCGCGCTGCCATGTGCTCAGCTGCCGTGCGGCCTGATCGAGAACATATAAGCCCAGATCTTGAATGACGCCGATTTCCTCGGCCAGCGCGATGAACTCCGCGGTATTGATACGCCCGCGTTTCGGGTGCTCCCAGCGCGCCAGCGCCTCGAAACCGGCAATGCGGTTTTCCTGCAGATGCATGATCGGCTGAAACGCCACGCGGATCTGCTGTTTTTCAAGCGCCTGCCGCAAATCGGATTCGAGCACGAGGCGATAATTTTCTTCCTTGCGCATCTCCGGTTTGAAGGCTTCGGTACGGTCGCCACCATGTTTCTTGGCGTTGTACATCGCCAATTCGGCGTCTTTGAGAATATCGTCGTTGAAGCGATATTTTTCATTGTGCACCGCCACGCCGACCGAGGCGGTGAGAAACAGTTCGCGTCCGCCAAAGGCAATCGGCGCACGGATGGCTTTGCGTACCTGTTCAGCGAAGGCGGCAATGCGTTCGGGTGCATTTTCGGAAAGCAAGAGCAGCGCAAACTGGTCGCCCTGCAGGCGCGCCAAGGTGTCGCCGCCCTTCATCAAACGCGACAGGCGCCGCGCCAGCGTCATCAAAATCGTATCGCCGACATTCATGCCGACAGATTCATTGACAAGCTTGAAGCGGTCGAGATCGATGACGAAGATCGTCGGCTTGGCTTCGGAATTGTCCTTCACACTTTTCAGTGCTGCATCGAGACGATCAAGAAACAGCTCGCGGTTCGGCAGGCCGGTGAGATTATCGTGCACGGCATCATGCAGCAGGCGTTCTTCCGCCGTTTTATTGTCGGTAATATCGAACAGCGTACCGACGCAGCGCATCACTTCGTTGTCGGAGCCGACGACAGGGCGCGCGCGCAACAGAAACCAGCGGAAATGTCCTTCGTGATCGCGCAGGCGAAACTCTTCGTTGATCTGCCCGCGCCGTTGATCCAGCAGCGCATCGAGCACGGTGCGCAAACGGTCGCGGTCGCTTGGATGAATGAAATCGAGCCAGCGCAGCGCCGGTCCTTCCATCGTGCCGCGCGACCAGCCGAGCGCCATTTCACCATCCGCGCTGATGTGCACGCGGTCACGCGACACATCCCAATCCCACACCACATCGCCAGAGCCGACCAGCGCCAGCGCGCGGCGTTCGTTATCCGAGACAAGACCTTGAATGGCGCCGCCTGCAAAAGCGTGCTGCATCACTGTGAATCCGACCAGCAGAACGATCAGCACAAGGCCGCCGCCGAGGGCCGCAGCTATGAGATCGTTTTCGAGATAACCTGCAACAGTGAAACTTGCCGCAAGCAGCCACAACAACAAAAGCGTCCATGTCGGAATGAGCATGACGGCGCGATCATATCCTTGCAGCGACAGCCAGACGATCAGCGCAAGACCGCACACTGCGGTCACCGCCGACGACATGCGCGCGATACCGGCCGCCAGCGGCGCGTCGACAATCGCCACACCAATCAGCACTACGAGGCCGGAAAGCCACGCCAGCGCGATCCAGTTAAAGCGGATATGCCAGCGGTTGAGGTTGAGATAGGCGAACAGGAAAATCAAAAGCGCTGCCGCGATTACGGCTTCGGCACTTGACCGGAAAATAGCGCTGTTGTCCGGATGAATGGAAAACACTTTCGGCCAGAATCCGAAATCGATGCACAGATAAATCAGCACAGCCCACGCAAAACTGGCGGCGGCCGGAAACATCGCCGTGCCTTTGACAAGAAACAGGATCGTCAAAAACAACGCAGCGAGACCGGAGATACCAATCACGATGCCGCGAAACAGCGTGAGATTATTGAGCTTGTCTTTATAAGCATTGCTTTGCCACAGCGTCAGCTTCGGCAGTGTCGGCTCTTTCAGTTCGGCAATAAAGGTGACGGTTGAACCCGGGTCGAGCGTGATCAGGAAAATATCCGCATCGGTGCTCTCTTCTTTTTCAGGGCGAAAGCCCTGGCTTGGCGTAATCGCAACGATACGCGTACCGCCGAGGTCCGGCCGGAAAAGACCCGAACCAGCAAGTTTGAAATGCGGCGCAACGAGCAGGCGGTCGATCTGTTCGTCGCTCGAATTCGTCAGCGAGAAAATTGCCCATGTCGGGCTGCTGCCAAGTTCCTGCGCGTGCACTTCGATACGGCGGACGATGCCTTCGGAATCTGCCGCGGTGGACACCTGAATCTGGTCGCCGGTCTGGCGGCGCAGTTCAACGGCAGGCGTGAGATCGATCGCCTCGACATCCAGTGGCACACTAACGGCCTCAAGCGCGCGCAGAGGCGAAACCTGTATCATCAGCGCCAGAGCAAGGCATATCAGCGCGGCAATCCGGTTACGCAAGATTTCTCCTCGTGATCGTCTGTTTCATGACGCGAAAAGGCCCGCCACCTTAGCAAACCTTAAGTTGAATCAGGCAGTTTTGGCCTTTTTCAGGTCGTCGGGCAACAGCGCAAACAGGATATGGTTACGACGCTCGCCGGCGATGCGAAGATAGCTTCGGGCTTGGCCCTCTTCCTGAAAACCCAACCGTTGCAATAGTTTAATGGAAAAGGTGTTGTCAGGCTGCGCGGCCGCTTCCAGCCGCTCAAGGTGCCATTTCATAAAAGCATACCGGCAAAAAGTGTGAAGCGCCGCCGTCATATAGCCTTGCCGTGCATGAGGCGCGCCGATCCAGTAGCCGAGTGTGCCCGCCTGCGAAACCCCGCGCCGCACATTCGACAGCACGATACCGCCCAATAACGCATCGTCCGGCTGGCGGAAAAGAAAAACCGCATAGGTGAGATCGCCCGCGCGTTCTTTTTCATAACGCGAAACACGGCGGCGATAACCGGCCTGCGTGAGATCGTCCTCGGGCCAGACCGGCTCCCATGGCGCGAGGAAAAGGCGGCTTGCGGAGCGAAGCGCACTCCATTGTTCGAAATCATTCAGCTGCGGGCTGCGGAGTAAAAGTGTGTCATTGACGCTGATGCTGATCGGCGATGTTGCCGGCAATAAGCGGAACAACGTCATACAGCATAACCCCAGTTACGTAATTGCTCCGTCGTCGGCAAAATCTTGTCGGGGCTGATCGCCGCAAAAGCGCATTTCGGTGCAGACAACATGGATGCGCCAAACGCGCTGATATCATCAACCGTCACAGCATCGATTTTCTGCACGAGTTCATCGAGCGGCATGATGCGATCATGAATGAGCAGCGAACGCGCGAGATGTTCGGCGCGCGAAGGCGTATTTTCAAGCGCCATCAAAATACCGGCTTTCAATTGTGCTTTCGAGCGCGCGACTTCATCCGCCGTGACGGTTTTCACGCTTTTTTGCAACACATCCATCATGGTCGGGACCAGTTCCATGACAAGCTCCGGGCCCGTCGCGGCATGAAGCGCAAACAGGCCGCTCTCCATGAACGGCCAGTTGAAAGCCGAAATCGAATAGCACAGACCGCGGATTTCGCGCACTTCCTGAAAAAGGCGCGATGACATGCCGCCGCCCAAAATGCCGGAAAAAATATGCGCCTTGTAGATATCGTCATGTCCGTAAGCAGCGCCCGGATAGGCAAACGCGATCTGCACCTGCTGTGTCGCGCGAATTTCACGTTTTTCACGGCCGGCAAACTGCGCCGCTTGCGGCAAGGTGCCCTCGCCTTTCGGCAGGGACAGAAAATATTTTTGTGCCTGTTCGCAGAGCTGGTCATGATCAACGGCGCCAGCGGCAGAGACAATGCAGCGCGGCGCATGGTAATTTTTATCGAGAAAATTCGTAATATGCGAACGCGTCAGCGCTTTCACGGATTCAACCGTGCCTGCAATCGGCCGCCCGATCGGCTGGTCGGGATAGGCCGCTTCCGATAAAAGATCGAAAATCAGATCATCCGGATTGTCCTGTATGGACAGGATTTCCTGCGCGATGACATTTTTTTCGCGCGCCAGTTCATCTTCGGCAAAAACGCTGTTGGTCAGAATATCACCGAGAATGTCGCTTGCCAGTGCGAGATCCTCTTTCAGCACGCGTGCGTAGTAAGAGGTTTGCTCCACAGTGGTTGATGCGTTGATGTCGCCGCCGACATTCTCGATCGCTTCGGCAATTTCACGCGCGTTACGCTTTTTCGTGCCCTTGAAAGCCATGTGCTCAAGAAGATGCGCAATGCCGTTCTCAGAGGCCGTTTCGGCACGCGAGCCCGCCCCTGCCCACACACCCACGGAAACGGACGGCATTTCCGGGACATTCTGGCTGACAACGCGCAAACCATTTTCAAGAACGCTTAACTTCGGTTCCACTTAAAAAGACCTTCCATAAAATTGATTTATTTTTCAGCCGCTTTGCGCCTTTTGCGCAAGAACAGAAAAGTCATTACGACAAGCACGAGCGCCAGCGCATACCATGTGAATGCATATTGCAGGTGATTGTTCGAAAAATGCACCACACCTTCACTGGGCTGCGGCAATGTGTCCTTGTTAGGGCTGATCTGGTCGATCAGCACCGGCGCAACGGCTTGCGACGCCTCGAGCGAGTCATATTGTGCAAAAGCTGCCGGATCACGCAGATACCATTCATTCGTTTTCGGATCGCTCGGCGGTGTGAATTGTCCCGGCAGTTCTTTCAGACGGATCAGGCCTTCGATGACCTGATTAGATGGTAGCGCGAGGCTTTTTGGCCGCAACGACGGATGCTTCAGCTCTTGCGGTACAAAACCTCGGTTGACGAAAACGACACCGCCGTCGCTCAATTCGAACGGCATGAAAATCCACCAGCCGACACCGCCCACTCTGCCTTTGATTTTCGGCAGCAAGCCATAAAGATGGATTTCCGGCGCGGCGAGGAAAT
>JAZKID010000116.1:0-2856 GCA_040385045.1 Pseudomonadota bacterium
CCGTTTTCGACGCTAAGTGCCACATTTTGAGCCCAGCCCGACGGCAACAGGGCCTGTTCCAGAACAAACTTTTTCATGGCGTAGACATATAAGCCGGATTTCGATTAGGCATAAGGGAAAGTTTGGCGGCTCCATGACCTTCGACACGCTTTTTATCAATGCACGTCTCGCGACACTGGCCGGTGACGGCGTTAGCCTTGTCGACAAAGGCGCCATTGCCGCATCGGGCGGCCGTATCGTCTATGCAGGCGCGCAAAAAGATCTTCCCTCCACACAGGCGAAACTGACCGTCGATTGCGAAAGCCGCTTCATCACGCCGGGGCTGATCGATTGCCACACGCACCTCGTCTATGGCGGGAACCGCGCGCGCGAATTCGAAATGCGCCTTGAGGGCGCGTCCTACGAAGACATCGCGAAAGCCGGCGGCGGTATCCTGTCATCCGTGTGCGCAACCCGCGCCGCCAGCGAGCACGACCTGCTGCAAAGCGCCCTGAAACGGCTCGATCATCTGATCGCCGAGGGCGTAACGACGGTCGAGATCAAATCCGGCTATGGGCTTGACCTCGGTGCCGAGAAAAAAATGTTGCGTGTCGCGCGCGAGATTGAAAACGAGCGCGAGATCAATGTGGAGACGACCTTTCTCGGTGCGCATGCCCTGCCACCGGAATTCGCGAACAAAGACGATTACATCGACCATCTTTGCAACGACATGCTGCCTGCCATTGCAAAAGAGAAGCTTGCCGATGCTGTCGACGGTTTTTGCGAGGGCATCGCCTTCTCGCCCGCGCAGATCAAAAAAGTTTTTGAAACCGCCAAAAAGCTTAATCTTACGATCAAGCTTCATGCCGACCAGCTCAGCAACCAGCACGGCGCAAAACTCGCGGCAGATTATGGCGCGCTTTCCGCCGACCACCTCGAACATACCGATGAAGACGGCGTGATGGCCATGGCAACCGCCAACACTGTCGCAGTAATGCTGCCCGGCGCCTATTATTCCCTGCGCGAAACGAAAGCCCCGCCCGTCGATCTTTTCCGCAAGCATAATGTGAAAATGGCCATCGCGACCGACAGCAACCCGGGCACGTCGCCGATCACATCGCTGCTCGCGATCATGAACATGGCGGCCGTGCAGTTTCGTCTTACCGTTCCTGAAATTATTGCCGGCGTAACGCGCGAAGCGGCGCGTGCGCTGGGGCAGCTTGATAACATTGGAACCCTTGAGGCGGGCAAAACCTGCGACCTGTGCATCTGGGATATCGGGGAATTGGCCGAACTGCCTTATCGGCTGGGTTTCAACCCGCTGTGGAAACGCGTATGGAGAGGCCAATGAGTACGATCATCCTGCGTCCCGCGCAAATGCAGTTGAAAGACTGGCGCGCGATCTATCGCGGCGCGGATATCGCGCTTGATAAATCCTGCCTGCCCGCCGTCGAAAAAGCGGCGCAACATGTCGCCAATGTCGTGACGAAGGGCGAGGCCGTTTACGGCATCAATACCGGCTTCGGCAGACTGGCGTCCGTCGGCATCGATGTTGCCGATATCGAAACCTTGCAACGCAATCTTGTCTTGTCGCATGCAGCAGGAACGGGCGCGCCGCTGCCTGCCAACATCACACGGCTGATGATGGCGCTGAAAATCGCCAGCCTCGGTCAGGGCGCCTCCGGCATTCGTGTTGAAACATTGCAAATGCTGGTCACGCTGCTGCAGAAAAATCTTTTGCCCGTCATCCCGTGTCAGGGTTCTGTCGGCGCATCGGGCGATCTTGCACCGCTGGCGCATATGTCATCTGCACTGATCGGCGTCGGCGAAATTTTCGACAATGGCATCACGAAACCTGCGGTCGACGTTTTGAAGTCGCACAATTTCGCGCCGCTGAAACTGGCCGTGAAAGAAGGACTCGCACTTCTGAACGGCACGCAATTCTCGACAGCCTGCGCACTCGCGGCCCTGTTCGAAACGGAAACGCTTTTTGAAAGCGCGCTTGTCACCGGCGCGCTCTCGACCGATGCGGGCCGCGGCTCCGATACGCCATTCGATGCGCGCATCCATGCGCTGCGCGGTCATCGCGGCCAAAGCGATGTGGCCGAAGCCCTACGCGAGCTGATGCATGGCTCCGCCATCCGCGAATCCCACCGCACTGGCGACGACCGTGTTCAGGACCCTTATTGTTTGCGCTGCCAGCCGCAGGTGATGGGCGCTTGCCTCGACATAATACGAAATGCCAGTGCAACACTGGAAACCGAAGCGAACGGCGTCACCGACAACCCCCTCGTCATGCCGGATGGTGAAATTCTCTCCGGCGGAAATTTTCACGCCGAGCCTGTCGCCTTCGCTGCCGATATACTGGCTCTTGCGATTTGCGAGATCGGCTCGATTGCCGAGCGGCGGATCGCGCTGCTCACCGACCCGAATATTTCCACATTACCCGCTTTTCTGACACCACGCCCCGGCCTCAATTCCGGCTTCATGATTGCGCAGGTGACGGCCGCAGCGCTGGTTTCCGAAAACAAACAGATGGCGATGCCGGCCAGCGTCGATTCCATATCGACTTCTGCCAATCAGGAAGATCATGTGTCGATGGCGGCGCATGGCGCGCGGCGCCTGCTGCAGATGTGCGAAAACCTGCGCGGTGTGATCGCGATCGAATGGCTGGCTGCCGCACAGGGCTGCGACTTTCATGAAGGATTAAAATCGAGCGCGGCACTGGAACAGGCGCGCAAAATTTTGCGCGCAAAGGTGCCGACGCTGAAAGACGACCGTTATTTTTATAGCGACATTGAAGCTGCGAAAAACCTGCTTCACGCGCGCGAACTGCAAACGAAGCGTCCGATCGAGGATGCCGGAGACGTACCGCTA
>JAZKID010000116.1:2866-8658 GCA_040385045.1 Pseudomonadota bacterium
AAACGAAGCTTGGTGCTTATCTTGGCATTATTCGCGGAGATGCCGCTTGAACTGGTTGCACGTGCAGCAAGGCGATGCGCCGCTGCTGATCAGCCTGCCGCACACCGGCACGTATTTGCCGGATGAGTACAAAACTCATTTTGTGTCGGAATGGCTGGCTCTGAAAGACACCGACTGGCACATTGAAAAGCTTTATTCTTTCGCAAAAGATCTGGATGCAACAATCGTGCGCACGGACATTTCCCGCTCGATTATCGATGTGAACCGTGACTCTTCGGGCGTTTCGCTTTACCCGGGACAGGCAACAACCGAGCTTTGCCCGACAACAACTTTCGATGGCGAAGCGCTGTATCAAAATCATACGCCTGATATCGCAAAGAGACGCGAGGCCTATTTCGACCCTTATCATGCGGCTCTGGGCGAACAGATCGCCCGCCTGCGCGCAAAACATAAAACAATTGTCGTTTACGATTGCCATTCAATTCGCTCTCTCATTCCACGGCTGTTCGATGATCTGTTGCCGCATTTCAACATCGGCACGAATGATGATCAAAGCTGCGACGAGGAGCTGACGGCGATGATCGAAGGCGTTTGCGCCACCTCAGGCCTTACGCAGGTGACCAACGGCCGCTTCAAGGGCGGTTACATCACGCGTTATTACGCCGCGCCTTCAAATGGCGTGCATTGCGTGCAGATGGAGCTCGCCTGCCGCTCTTACCTGCCGGAACCGATCGGCGATGTCGGCGACGATAACTGGCCTGTGACTTATGACGAAGATTTCGCTGCACCGATGCGCCATACATTGAAAAACATTCTTCAAACCTGCCTCGATTTTGCCGGAGAGCATGCATGACCCGCCTCGACAATGCCCGCCACATCAAAGCGCCGCGCGGCAACAAGCTCAGCGCGAAAAGCTGGCTGACGGAGGCCCCGCTGCGCATGCTGATGAATAATCTCGATGCAGAAGTCGCCGAGCGTCCGCAGGAACTGGTCGTTTACGGCGGCATCGGCCGCGCCGCGCGCGACTGGGAAAGTTTCGACCGTATCGTTGCCGCGCTCAAAGAACTTAACGAGGATGAGACACTGCTTGTGCAATCTGGCAAGCCTGTCGGCGTATTCAAGACGCAGAAGGACGCACCGCGCGTCCTCATTGCCAATTCCAACCTCGTGCCGCACTGGGCGACGTGGGAGCATTTCAACGCGCTCGATAAAAAAGGCCTCATGATGTACGGGCAGATGACGGCGGGTTCGTGGATCTATATCGGCACGCAGGGCATCGTGCAGGGCACGTATGAAACTTTTGTCGAAGTGGGCCGCAAACATTTTGGCGGCGATCTCTCAGGTAAATGGCTGCTCACGGCGGGCCTCGGCGGCATGGGCGGCGCGCAGCCGCTCGCAGCGGTGATGGCGGGCGCATCGTGCCTCGCGATCGAATGCCAGCCGAGCCGTATCGAGATGCGCCTCAAGACGCGTTACCTCGACAGAAGCGCGAACACGCTCGACGAAGCTTTGGAAATAATTCAAAAATCCTGCACCGAGAAAAAACCAATGTCCGTCGGCCTGCTCGGTAATGCAGCAGAAATTCTGCCGGAGATGATCAGGCGCAGCATCCGTCCCGATTTCGTGACCGACCAGACTTCGGCGCACGATCCCGTCAACGGTTACCTGCCCGCAGGCTGGAGCGTAGCGCAGTGGGAAGAAAAACGCGCCAGCGCGCCGGACGAAGTAGCGGGTGCTGCTAAAAAATCCATGGCCACACATGTGCGTGCGATGCTGGATTTTCATAAAATGAATATCCCGGTTCTCGATTACGGCAACAATATCCGCCAGGTCGCTATGGAAGAAGGTGTAACAAACGCTTTCGATTTCCCGGGCTTTGTGCCTGCTTATATTCGCCCGCTGTTTTGCCGCGGCATCGGCCCGTTTCGCTGGGTTGCGCTTTCGGGCGACCCGCAGGATATCTACAAGACCGATGCGAAGGTGAAAGAACTGCTGCCCGATAACAAGCATCTGCACCGCTGGCTTGATATGGCGCGCGAGCGCATTTCATTTCAGGGACTGCCCGCACGTATTTGCTGGGTGGGTCTTGGTGACCGCCATCGTCTCGCTCTTGCTTTTAATGAGATGGTGGCTTCGGGTGAACTCAGCGCGCCTATCGTGATCGGCCGCGACCATCTCGACAGCGGCTCCGTTGCATCGCCGAACCGCGAAACGGAAGCGATGAAAGACGGCTCTGATGCGGTGTCCGACTGGCCTTTGCTTAACGCGCTTCTTAATTGCGCGTCAGGCGCGACATGGGTGTCACTGCATCATGGTGGTGGTGTGGGCATGGGCTTTTCGCAGCATTCCGGCATGGTCGTCGTCGCCGACGGAACCCCTGAAGCCGCAAAACGGCTTGAACGTGTTTTATGGAACGATCCCGCCACAGGCGTGATGCGCCATGCCGACGCGGGATATGAAGACGCGATCGCCTGCGCGGAAGAACAGAAACTCAACCTGCCCTCGCTCTGATTAAGCATCTTCCGGAACATATTCGCACTGGCTTTTATTTTCGGCTATAGAGCTTTCAAAATGAACCTACAAAGGAATCTGCCATGCTCAAGAAAATCCTGATTGTTCTTATCGTTCTCATTGCTGCGTTCGGTGCGGTTGTTGCGATGCAACCGGCCGATTTCCGTATCGAACGCAGTCAGCGTATCGCCGCCGCACCTGAAAAGATTTTCCCCTATCTCAACAATCTGAAACGCGGCAATGAATGGTCACCATTTATGAAGATGGAACCGAATGCCAAGTCGACTTTCGAAGGGCCTGAAGCCGGCGTCGGTGCGATCACGCGCTGGGAAGGCGATAAGATTGGCGCCGGCAGCATGACGATCGTTGAAAGCAAACCCAATGAACTCGTCCGCTCGCGCCTTGATTTCCTGAAACCCATGCAGGCGACGAACACTGCCGATTATACGCTGCGCCGCGAAGGCAATGAGACCGTCGTGACATGGAGCATGTACGGCCAGAACAATTTTATCGGCAAGGCGTTCAATCTGGTCATGAACTGTGACAAGATGGTCGGCAGTGAATTCGAGAATGGGCTGAACAACCTGAAAACAATCGTCGAAAAAAAGTAAGCGCCGTTTAAAGTTCAGAAAAAAGCGCGCCATGACGGCGCGCTTTTTATCTTGAATTTATTGCCTATAGATTTTCTGCATAATATTTACAGCTCTTTGCATCAGTTCGATAATAGCTTGCTACCGTTTCATTCTCTTGCGCATTAGCTTTGTCTTCAAGCTCTTGAGCAAGAATATTAAAAATCGCTACAGCTTCATATCTTTCCCAAGCCATGTCTTGTCGCGCATCCGGAATTTTCTTTTCATATGTTAAAAGAAACGCTCTTGCTGAATCCAGATAAAGGGTTTTTGGATTGCTTGAAAATTGTTCCGTGGCAATCCTTCGCAATAATTTTACATAGTCTGGCTGATCATCGTTTTCGAAATCGCAGTCCTTAGATTTAGATATACAGCCCGCTAAATTGTCGGCCCTAATAATTTGATAAGCCATTTTTAGTCTCCGTGTCTGATTGAATGAAAACCGCGCACTGCAAAACTTTTTGCAAGCCGCGTGTCACCGCACGAGAGAAAATGAATGCCTTAAGGAAACCCGCCGTTTCGCTTCAAGTCGCGTGACACGTGATAGCAGGTCTCCTGACTTCGCGGATTTGCGCCTTAAGCCGTCTTCCCGGATTTGAGCCCAGTGACATCGTGGCTTTCGGCATTCCACTTACAGTTGCGGGGGCAGTTGCCGACTAAGCTTGGAGCCGCACGGCATTCCCTTTTCACGCCCACCAAAGGGCGACTATCGCCATCACGACTAGAACGTCAGACCTCAAGCGTCAAGCGTGCAATTCAGCCCTGCGTGACGTCCCAGCGCGACGCAACGAATTCCCAATTTATAAGTTTGTCGAGAACCGCCTGCACATGCTCAGCGCGGCGGTTTTCATAATCGATGTAATAGGCATGCTCCCACACGTCGATGCCGAGCAGCGGTTTTTTATCGAGAGTCATCGGATTTCCGGCATCCTGCATGCCGATGACTTCAAGTTTTCCGCCGCTGCGCACCAGCCAGACCCAGCCGGTGCCGAATATTTTATCCGCCTGCTCGACGAGTTTGGTCTTGAGTGTATCAATACTGCCGAAATCATTTTTAATCAGGGCTGTAAATTTCTCAGGCGGCGCTTTGCTTCCGCCGTTGAACTGCTGCCAGTACAGATTATGGTTCCATGCCTGCGCGGCGTTGTTAAAAATATCCTGGTCTTTTTTCTCATGGGCCGTGACGATTATTTTTTCAAGCGTCATGCTTGCGTAAGGCTTGCCTGCAATCAGCTTGCTCAGCTTGTCGAAATAACCCTTGTGATGTTTCCCGTAATGAAGGCCGACCGTGCGCGCTGAAATAACCGGCGCCAAGGCATCTTCTTTATAGGGCAATATGGGAAGTTGCAGATCGACGGAAACAGCCACGGCAGGATGTGCTGATACCAAACTGGCTGCCGCCGCGGCCGACAGAGTAAGTATTTGCCTGCGATTCATGATCATGGACAGCCTCTTGAATAATGTAACGGTTTTTTCAAAAGCTTGTTCCTGATTGAAAGCTTAAATCAGTTCACGCCGCTTCAGCGCCGTTTCGACGTCGAGAACTTTGCGCGCGTTTTCTGTAATTCGTGCATCGACGGATTGCAGTTCGGCCAGTTGCAGATCGGAAAGCATTACATTTTTGTCGCTGGCGAGCTTGACGATTTTTCCAACCACGTGATGTGCTTCACGGAACGGCAGGCCCGCTTCCTGCACCAGCCAGTCGGCAAGTTCCGTCGCCGTCGCATAACCGCTTTCGGCCGCCGCACGCATTTTATCTTTGTTGACGCTCATCGACTGGATCATGCCCGTCATCGCTTTCAAGCAGAGTGCGATCGTATCGACACTTTCGAATATGATAGATTTGTCTTCCTGCATGTCCTTGTTATAGGCGAGCGGCAGCGCTTTCATGACTGTCAGCAGGTTGACGAGGTTGCCGTTGAGGCGGCCGGTTTTCGCACGCACCAGTTCTGCCGCATCAGGGTTGCGTTTTTGCGGCATGATCGACGAGCCCGTCGAGAAACTGTCGCTCAATGACACAAAACCGAATTGCGCCGACGACCAGAGGACAATTTCTTCAGCCAGACGCGACAAATGCGTGCCGCAAATAGCGAGCACGGACAGGATTTCCAGCGCAAAGTCGCGTGACGAAACAGCATCCATCGTATTCGCGACAGGCCGACTGAACTGGAGGTCTTTCGCAACCGCTGCACGGTCGATCGGGTAGGATGTGCCGGCCAACGCCGCCGCGCCGAGCGGGCATTCGTTCATTCTTGCGCGCGCATCCTGCAAACGGCCGAGATCACGCGCCAGCATCTGCACATAGGCATCAAGATGAAGACCCAGCGTGACAGGCTGCGCGACCTGCAAATGCGTAAAGCCCGGCATGATGGTGGCGCGGTGCATGGCAGCTTTCTCTTGCAAGGTTTTTTGCAGGTCGCCAAGCAGCGATGAAATCTCATCGACAGCATCGCGCATCCAGAGACGGAAAGAGGTTGCTACCTGATCGTTACGTGAACGCGCGGTGTGAAGCCGCTTTGCCGCTTCGCCGATCAGCTCGCCAAGACGTGCCTCGATGTTCATATGAATGTCTTCATATTCGCGGCGGAACGGGAATATGCCGTTTTCAATTTCGCCGAGCACTTGAGCAAGGCCCGACAAAATCGCCTTGCC
>JAZKID010000116.1:8668-11104 GCA_040385045.1 Pseudomonadota bacterium
AATGCGCCTCGGAACCGGCGATGTCCTGCCGGTACAATCTTTTGTCGACATCGATCGACACATTGATGGCATCCATGGCGTCATCGACGCCTGCAGCAAAGCGTCCGCCCCAGATTGCGCTAGCCGTTTTTGCCGTCATGAGATGCCGCCGTTGGCGACCGCATACGTGCGGAGGCGCAGCGCATTGAGGCGGATGAAACCTTCGGCGTCTTTCTGGTCATAGCCGCCCGCTTCATCCATCGACGACAGGTGCGGGTTGTAAAGCGCGTTCGGGCTGGTGCGCGAGACCGGATAAGCGCTGCCTTTGTAAAGTTTCACGCTCACTTCGCCGTTGATTCCTTTTTGCGACTGGTCGATCGCGGCGCGGATCACGTTCATTTCCGGCGAGAACCAGAAGCCGTAATAGGCCAGCTCGGCAAATTTCAGCGACAGGGAATCACGGATGCGCATCACCTCGCGGTCCATCGCAAGGCCTTCAAGATCACGGTGCGCGGCATGCAGGATAAATCCACCCGGCGTTTCATAAACACCGCGCGACTTGATGCCGACGAAACGGTTTTCCACCATGTCGAGACGGCCGACGCCGTGCTTCGAGCCGATCTCATTGAGATAGATGAAGAGATCCAGCGGGTCGGTATGCGAAACACCAGCCGCCTTGTTTTCAACCTTGACCGGCACGCCGTCTTTAAACGTGACGCTGACATATTCGGCGACATCCGGCGCTTTTTCCGGCGCCGTCGTCCATGAATAAACGTCTTCAGCGCAGGGCACACCGGGGTCTTCCAGAATGCCCGCCTCGTGACTGATGTGCAACAGGTTTTCGTCTTCCGAATAGGGCTTCTTCAGTGTCGCAGAAACAGGAATGCCGTTTTTCTCAGCATAGTTCAGCATGTCGGTGCGGCCCTTGAACTGGCTCAGGAATTCCGGTGTTTTCCATGGCGCCAGCACGCGGATGTCCGGCTTTAGCGCGTAATAGGTCAGCTCGAAACGGACCTGATCATTCCCCTTGCCGGTCGCACCGTGTGAAACAAAGGCTGCTTTTTCTTTTTTTGCCGCTTCGATCTGCGCTTTCGCAATCACCGGCCGCGCCAGCGACGTGCCGAGAAGGTAGCGCCCTTCATAAATCGCATTCGCCTTGACCGCTTCGAAAATATAATCGGTGACGAATTCTTTCTTGAGATTTTCGATGTGCACGCCCGACGCGCCGATTTTCAGCGCTTTCGCTTTCGCTGCCTCGAAGTCTTCCTTCTGGCCGACATCGGCGATGAAGGCGAACACGTCATAATCGCGCTCGATCAGCCATTTCAGGATCACCGAGGTATCGAGACCACCGGAATAGGCGAGGACAATTTTCTCTTTCACTGCAACGTCTCCTTCAATCATGCTGTCTTATAAGAGGCGTGTCCCGAAAAGGCACGCCCAAATTCGGTTTACGCGCTGCGCTTGGCTTCCATCGAAAACGGCAAGCGCGGCTGGATCGAAACACCGGCATTTTCAAGCGACCACGCGAGGATCGCTTTCTGCACATGCAGGCGGTTTTCAGCCTCGTCGAAGACCACACTTTGTGGCCCGTCGATCACCTCGTCAGTCACCTCTTCATTGCGGTGCGCAGCGAGGCAATGCATGAAAATGGCATCTTTCTTCGCCTTGGCCATCAGCGCGGCATTGACCTGATAAGGCCACATCATGCTGTGGTCTTTCGCTTCCTGCGACATCGACGCCCATGTATCCGTCACCATCACATCGGCATGGGTTGCGGCGGCGGTTGCATCGGTCGTCAATGACACATTGGCTGGCAATTTGTCTTTCGGGTGCAGTACTTGCGGCAAAGCCAGCACAAGTTCGAACCCGAACAGGCTGGCCGCCTGAATGAACGTCATGGCGACATTGTTATAATCGCCGAACCACGCGACCTTGGCGCCATCCAGCGTGCCTTTCTTTTCCTCGATGGTCATGAGATCGGCCATGATCTGGCAGGGATGCGACCTGTCGGTCATCGCGTTGATCACCGGCACCGCGGCATAGCTTGCGAATTCCTCGACATCATCGTGATTTGAATTACGGATCATTACGGCGTCGACCATCCGCGACATGACTTTCGCCGTATCGCCGATCGTCTCGACGGTTCCCATCAGCATTTCATCCTTGCGCATGACAATCGTGTGGCCGCCGAGCTGTTTCATGCCGACTTCGAACGACAGCCGCGTGCGCGTCGACCATTTGTCGAACACCATCGCCAGCGTCAGGCCTTCCAGCACCTGTGTCGGCGCCATTTTTGCGCGCTTCATTGCGTGCGCGGTTTGCAGGATGCTTTTCAGCTCCGCAAGCGGAACGTCGGGCAGATTAATGAAATGGCGGATCATGATGTTACCTCGTTGGAAAGGGTCGATGGCTGAAGCGATTTTTTCCAGAAGCCGGCAAGATAATGGCCCTGGC
>JAZKID010000116.1:11114-22985 GCA_040385045.1 Pseudomonadota bacterium
GTCGAGATAGTTGTCGATGATGAGCTTGTAGCCCGCTTTCCGGAATGTCTGCTGGCTGACGTGATTGTTGACCGCAATCTTCGCGATCATGGCAGAAAACTTTTGCGAAACGATCGTCTCGGCCTCGCTTAAAATCTTCTGCCCCACACCGCGCTTTGCAAACGCCGGATGCGTCATTACCGATTGGACGACGGCACAATCCTTGTCGAGCGGGTAGCTTTTCAGGTCACCTGTGTGATTGCCCGGATAAGCAACAAGCGCGCCGCCGATCAGCTCACCATCAAGAACCATGCCAAGCAACAGGCCGTTGCGGATTCCATTTTCAAGATCGGCCAGACTGCGCGGCTTTAAAAAATATTTCTGTTCCTGCGGCAGGCTGATAATCTTCAATTTTTGCAGCTCGGCAAAAGCCTCGATCCATTGCCGGTCCAAAACCTGCACCTTACCTTCGGCAGTGCGCGCAAGGTTTTCGTCGCCCTGTTCGGGCGCGCAGGCAAAACTGTGGTCGTCGGGTTGAACTCTTTTCATGACTTACAAACTTCTCTTCTTGCGTAACGGGGCGATAGACAAAATGGATCACCGCATCCAGTCACGCATTCCAGCTTTTGTTGGAGGAGAAAGTTTATAAGACCGTCGTTCCCAAGCTGACGTCACCGAAGGGTGATCAGAGGATTCGTCGTCGCTGCGCGACAAGAACAGGGAATGGCGAAAAGGTCTTCATGGCGATGTGAATACGTCAAAAGCCCCCAAACTGTCAATTCTCTTGAGAAAACGGGCCTCTTTCGAACCATCTGAGAGAAACAAAATCACGCGCCGCGTCACCCGATAGTGATCCGATGTGAAGCACCGAAAGCCCTTGTGTAAGAAGCGCTTAAATCTTTCCGGCCGCAAACTTGAGGGGAATGACAACGAAGGAGTCGCTTATGAAAAAAATTCTCATCACTGCCTTTATCGGCCTTGGGCTTTTCGCCCTTCCCCACAGCGCGTCGGCAGGCTGCAACCACGGCGGCGGATCGCAGCGCACCGAACATTATGAACGCGATCAGGTCAGGGACGGCTCAAACTTCGGGCTTTCTGCGCAGGTCCGTGAAAATAACCCTGAGACTATCGTTTCCAGCTCACCTGAAAAAGAATCTTACCGCGACGAACTGATGCGCAAGCGCAACCAGCAAAGATAGTTTCGCCGCCATTGTCATACTTGGTGCCGCGGCATCCACTGGTTTGTTGCAGCCAGATGCCGCTTTTCGGGTTTTGATGCACCTGCACCCTTGCCCCCCGTTGAACGCGCGATTAAATTGACCGCACTGGCTTTGGAGATATTTCTGTCATGCGCTCTTTGATCCTTCTTTTGACGACTGTCATCGACCTGCTGATCTGGGTGGTGATTATCTGGGCCGTGATGAGCTGGCTCGTTGCCTTCAACGTCATCAATACCAACAACCGCTTCGTACTGGCTGTTCTCGATACACTGGGGCGCATTACCGATCCGCTGCTGCGGCCGATCCGCGCGATTATCCCGAACCTTGGCGGTATCGATATCTCGCCGGTGATCCTTGTTTTGCTGCTGATGTTCCTGCGCAATCTCGCGCTTGAGCTGGGCGGGATGCTGATCCCCTACTAAGCCTAGGCCTTTCGGCTCTTGAGAAAACTGCGCCGACCGTTATAGACGGGGGCATGAACGCTATTCTCATCGACGGAAAAAAGCATGCTGCTGCCCTGCGCGACCAGGTCGCGCGTGAAGCTGCTGTTTTCATACAGTCACAAGGCCGCAAACCCGGTCTCGCAGTCGTGCTGGTCGGCGAAGATCCGGCAAGCCAGGTTTATGTCGGATCCAAGGTGAAACAGACCACCGAAGCTGGTATGGCGTCCTTCGAGCATCGCCTGCCAGCCACCATTTCCGAGACCGAATTGCTGTCGCTGCTTGATCGTCTCAACAATGACGACATGGTCGACGGCATTCTGGTTCAGCTGCCGCTGCCGCGCGGGCTCAATGCTGAAAATGTCATTATGAAATTGAATCCCGCCAAGGATGCCGACGGGCTTCACCCCGAAAATGCCGGCCGCCTTGTGTCCGGCATGCCGGGCCTCGTTCCGTGCACCCCGCTCGGCTGCATGTTTCTTTTGCAGACCGCGCATGACAAACTCGACGGATTGAATGCCGTCGTTGTCGGGCGCTCAAATCTGGTCGGCAAACCTGTCGCGCAATTGCTGCTGCAACAGAACGCCACTGTCACCGTTGCACATTCGAAGACGCGCGATTTAGCCGATCTTTGCCGCAGCGCCGACATCCTTGTCGCCGCACTGGGCCGCGCGAATTTCGTGCAGGGCGACTGGATCAAACAAGGTGCAAGCGTCATTGACGTCGGCATCAATCGCCTACCCAGCACTGGGGAGCACGGGTCAAAAGGAAAATTAGTCGGCGATGTCGATTTTGAATCTGCAAAAAATCGCGCTGGTGCCATCACGCCCGTGCCCGGCGGTGTCGGGCCGATGACGGTCGCGTGTCTGCTTGCCAATACGCTGACGGCCGCCTGCCGCCGCGCGAAGCTGGCAGCACCGCAATTTTCACTCAATACGTTTCGGCCAGCCGCGTAATTCCATCCATACTGCATGCTTTCGCGGCATCGCAGATTTTTCGCCCTGCAACCATGGCATCTTTGGCAATTTCACACAGAGGCCGCAGAACAAAAGCACGATTGAACAGCTGCGGGTGTGGTAGCGTCAGCACAGGGTCAGCCTGAACAAGGTCGCCATAAGTTAAAAGATCGATGTCGAGCGGGCGCGGTCCCCATCGTACCGTGCGTTCGCGGTCGCGGCCATGCGCGCGCTCGATTTTAAAAAGCTTTTGCAACAATTCGTCCGGCGGCAAAGACGTCTCAATAGCAATGCAGGCATTCAGGAATTGCGGCTGGTCTTCAAGACCCCATGGCTTTGTACGATAGAGACTTGAGCGTGAAATAATGTGCGTTTGCGGCAGGGCGTCGATCGCTTTGCAGGCCGTCGAAAAACCTGAAGCGACATCGCCGAGATTGCCGCCGAGCGCGAGATAGGCAATCACGTTCTCAGGCATTTTGAATCGCCTCATCGACAAGCAGAGCCTGCTTCATATCCGCGACATCATGAACACGCAAAATACTTGCACCATTTTTCACAGCCGCGAGATGCGCGGCAATCGTTCCTGCCAGCCGCTGTTGCGGCGCCGATTCGACAATCTTGCCGATGAACGATTTCCGCGATGCGCCGACAAGAATGGGAATGTTAAACCGCTTCAGAAGCGCAATATTTTTTAACACGACAAGATTTTGCTCCAACGTTTTCCCAAACCCGATACCGGGATCGATCACAAGACGGCCCCTCTTCACACCAGCCGCATCCGAAATTTCCAGACTACGCATGAAGAATTGCTGCATCTCAGCCATGATGTCGATCTTATCATCAGCTTCCGCGCGGTTATGCATGAGGATAACAGGTACATCCTTCACAGCGGCAAGGCGCGCCATCTCGTTGTCTTTTTGCAAACCCCAGATATCGTTGATGATGCCGGCACCCTGCTCGATCGCGAAAGCCGCAACACGCGCTTTGGTGGTGTCGATCGAGACAGGCAGTTTTAAATCTGCGATCTTGCTAATCAACGGTTTCAGGCGGGAGATTTCTTCGTCAACCGAAACAGGCGTAAAGCCGGGGCGGGTTGATTCCGCACCGATATCGAGAATATCTGCGCCCTCACCCTTCATCCGCTGCGCGGCTTCAAACGCATCAGCTTCGTGAAAATGCTTGCCGCCGTCAGAAAACGAATCCGGCGTGACGTTCAAAATACCCATCAACCGCAAGCGGCCGTCGTTAAAGTTCGGATCCATGCCTGCCTTGTCGGGATAAATTGAAAAATTTTCAACCCTTTTAGCTTTACATACGTTCACTGCCATGAGATTCCGATGCCTATGACCGGCCTGAAAGCTTTTATCTGTCTTGTTTTTCTGGGGCTTGCCGCACCACTGAAAGCGGGCGAGCTTGTCGAGTTCGAAGGCTATAACCCCGGCACGATCGTCATCCATACCAAGGCGCGCAAACTTTATTACGTCACCTCAGCCGACATGGCGCTGCAATACAAGATCGGCGTCGGGCGTTCCGGCAAGCAATGGAGCGGCACGACATTCGTCATGGACAAGCGCGTCTGGCCTGCATGGTCTCCGCCCGCTTCCGTAAAGCGCGCCGAGCCGTGGTTGCCGGATGTCATTCCCGGCGGCGAAAACAACCCGATGGGCGCGCGCGCCATTTTACTGGAAGGCGAATATGCCATTCACGGCACCAACAAGCCGGAAACCGTCGGCGGTTTCGTATCCTACGGCTGTTTCCGTATGTACAACTGGGATGTCGAGGAACTTTACCAATATGTTCAACCCGGCACACCGGTTGTCGTGACGCATTGATTTAAATTTTGAAACCAGCGTTTTATTTATTTTGATTTTTTGGACCGACTTGGATCGGGATAAAAGACCATGGCTTTTGAAAAGCTGGGATATTTGGTGCGCGCTAAAGCCCGATTAGCGAAGATACGCAATCCAAATTCGTCCGAAACAGACTGCAGGGCATATTGGCTCTTTTTAGACTCGACAAATTCGCACCCTCCGATGAAAAGCTGCGTGCCTTTGTCGATCAAACCTTTGCTGCGTAAATCTTCCAGAAAATTGCGAAGATTTTTTATAGTGAACTCACGCAAATTACCATTTTTATCTGCAAAATATAAAATGCCATCCGAGCAATGCGTTTCAATAATAATATCAGTAAAGGCAATTCCTTGACCGAACTGAACTGCTGCCTGTTTGATTTCATTAAAATTAGCAACATTAAGCGCAGCAAACGTTTTATGATCGCCTTCCTTCAAATCATTGAACGGATCCGCACCGATAATGAGATTTTCATGCGCGTAATAGAAGGCTCCTGTGCTATCGAGCGGTATAGCATCCTTATCTCCTTTGGCATTTCCTGTAACGGCAACCAGCGTTTTTGTTAGTTTTGTTTTTTTAAGCAAATCGCTTCTCATTTGATTGAAATTTGCTGCCCACGGGTGAATACCCAGCCCTCTTGTTTCAATCGACGACGCTTCAAGTGAGGGAGTAACGAAACGCTCTCTTTTACTCAGGCGGGGATTACGAGAGTCGTCGGCCTTAAACTCTTCGGCATTCTTAAGAATGCTATCTATTCCATTTTTATCTGAAGGGTGCCTGCTAAACCAAGCCTTCAGTTGGTCGACCTGACCTTTGAGATCGTATTCGTCTGAAAATTCATACCATGCGCGACGCGCACTTCCCACATAAATCGTTGTTTTCAGAGATGAGGGATCCTTGTTTTCTGAAGCCGTATCTTCAGTTTGAGTGGAATTTTTCTGCTCAGCTTTTCCATCTGATTTTTTTGAATTTTTTGATTTTTTTTCTTCACTCACCGCATCTAAAAATACAGCACTATCCGGCAGCAAAGCCGGATTAAACGAAGCACCTTTCGTTTTTTCGACGCTCATCCAAACCCCCAACAGGCTTGATCAACGCTACATAACGACAACTGACAGGCTTTTAAAAATATCTATAAAATTTTATCGAAGGGCTGCATTTGCTTTAAATTTGTCAAGAAATGCCGGCGGATGTCTTCAGCACTTTCAAAATCTCAATTGCTGCCCGCTCGCCCGTATCGCGTGCGCCATGTGCGGTTGAGAAAAAATGCGGCGATGTCGCTTCGCCCGCGAAGAACAGGCGATCATCGACAGGTTCGGCAAGCCTGCTGCGGTCTTTCGAATGCCCGGCCTTCGCAAAAGAATAAGAGCCGCGCGCCAGCAGATCGCTGACCCAGCGTGATTCATGAAGCGGCTTAAGGCGTGACCTGAAATCTGAACCCAGCACGGAAACGATTTCATCGATCGCCTGCGCGCTGAGGGCACCCTCGCCTGCAACATCAAGCTGGCGCGCAAAACCGCCACCGAAATATCCTTCAATACAATTTTTGCCGAAAGGGCGAAGATGGTAAGCGCCCTTATCGACCCGAGTCAGCGGCATGTTCAGATAGCCGTCGGCTGGAAACTCTTCCGCGCCTTCAAGGCGAAGAAGAACCTTGTTGGCGACGCCAAGCGGCAGGTTGGCGGCAGCTTCGCGTTTTGACGGAAGCGGCGGCACAAACCGCACGCCCTCTTCCGCGATCAGATTGGTCGGCAGTGTTACGATAACAGCCTTTGCCTGAAGTGTACCGCGCGTCGTTTCGATTTTGATGCGCGCATCGCTATGATTGATAACATTGACCTGCGTTTCGAGCGCGACAGGGCACCCGCTGCCGTAAGCTGAAACCAGCGCACCATAGCCTTTAACGATGCGCCAGTTCTTTCCTGTCGCCGTATAAGCGTCGAGATCGTGCGTTGAAACTTCAGACAGCGCACAGCCGTTGATATAGGTTCCGGCGGACTCAATCGCCGCATTCCAGCGGTTGCCCGGCTCCAGCCAATGGCTGGCAGGAGCATCTGCACCCGTTTTCGCACCGTTATGCAGACGTTCATAAAACGCATCCATGGCCGCTTCGAAGCCATCGCGATCCGCCTTGCCGACATTGGAATCGCCCCATGGCGGACGTTCTTTCGAAATTTCAAACCCGAGATTTTCGGCAACCGGTACGAAGGAATTTTTATCGGCGGCATGCAGCCAGCCGCAGCCTTCGTCGAAAGCAATATCGTCCGGCAACATTAATGTGTGAGCGCGTCCGCCGATGCGGTTTCGCGCTTCGAGAAGGAGACATGAGAGATCTGAATTTTTCAGAGCGTGCGCGGCGCCAAGGCCTGCAGCTCCGGCACCAATGATCACAACATCATAATAGTTTTTCATCATCGGATAAAAGAAAAGGCCGGAGATTGTTCCGGCCTTTGACGCTCAAGCCGCGCTTTCTTTTTTCTTTTCCATGCGCTTGCGCTCGTTCGGATCAAGATAGGTTTTGCGCAGGCGGATATTTTTCGGCGTCACTTCGACAAGCTCGTCTTCGTTGATCCATGCAATGGCTTTTTCCAGCGTCATGAGAATGGGCGGCGTCAGGCGTACAGCCTCGTCCTTGCCGGAGGCACGCATATTGGTGAGCTTCTTGCCCTTCAGCACGTTCACTTCGAGGTCGTTGTCGCGCGAGTGGATGCCGATGATCATGCCCTGGTAGACCTTGACGCCCGGGTCGATGACCATCGGACCGCGATCCTCGAGGTTCCACATGGCGTAGGCGACGGATTCGCCCTGCTCCATCGCGATCAGCACGCCGTTGCGGCGGCCGGGGATGTCGCCCTTGTACGGCGCGTAAGCATGAAACAGGCGGTTCATGATCGCGGTACCGCGCGTATCCGTCATCAATTCGCCCTGATAGCCGATCAAGCCGCGCGTCGGCGCGTGGAAGATCAGGCGCTGGCGGTTACCGCCGGAGGGGCGCATGTCCATCATGTCGGCCTTGCGGTCTGCCAGTTTGGAAATCACCGCGCCGGTAAATTCATCATCGACGTCGATGACGACTTCTTCGATCGGCTCCAGCAATGTGCCGGTCTCGTCTTTCTGTAAAACAACGCGCGGGCGCGACACGCTGAGTTCAAAGCCTTCGCGACGCATGGTTTCGATGAGAATCGCGAGCTGCAATTCACCGCGGCCCGAGACGATAAATGAATCCTTGCCTTCGGTTTCCTCGATCTTCAGCGCCACATTGCCTTCCGCTTCCTTCATCAACCGGTCGCGGATCATGCGGCTTGTGACTTTATCGCCTTCCGTGCCTGCGAGCGGTGAGTCATTGACGGAGAATGTCATCGACACCGTTGGCGGGTCGATCGGCTGCGCCTGAATAGGTTCGGAAACGTCCGTCGCGCAGAAGGTATCGGCAACCGTGCCTTCCTCGAAACCAGCGATGGCTACGATGTCGCCCGCTTCTGCGATTTCGACGGGCACGCGCTCAATACCGCGGAACGCGAGGATTTTCGACAACCGGCCCTGCTCGACGATTTTACCTTCGCGCGTCAAAACTTTCAGCGGCGCGTTCGGGCTGATCGTGCCGGACGAAATGCGGCCCGTAATCAAACGGCCAAGATAAGGATTGGCTTCAAGAATGGTGCCGAGCATGCGGAACGGGCCTGTCTCGACCACCGGTGGCTTGACGTAATCGAGAACGAGATCGAACAGCGGCGCCATACCTTCGGAGGCTGCGCCATCGAGTTTCAGCGACATATAACCGAGCTTTGCTGAACCATAAAGAATCGGGAAATCAAGCTGCTCATCCGTTGCATCAAGCGCGGCAAACAGGTCGAACACTTCATTGACGACCTCAGATGCTCGCGCATCCGGCTTGTCGATCTTGTTGATGACAACAATCGGCTTCAGGCCGATCTTCAACGCTTTCGAAACCACAAACTTGGTCTGCGGCATTGGCCCTTCGGCCGCGTCGACCAGCACGAGCGCGCAATCCACCATCTGCAAAATACGTTCCACCTCGCCGCCGAAGTCGGCGTGGCCAGGCGTATCAACGATATTGATGCGGGTGTCCTTCCAGACGACCGAGGTCATCTTGGCCAGAATGGTGATGCCGCGCTCTTTTTCGAGGTCATTGCTGTCCATCACGCGTTCGACGATGCGCTGGTTGTCGCGGAAGATGCCGGACTGCTGCAGCAGGCAATCGACGAGGGTGGTCTTGCCATGGTCGACGTGGGCGATAATGGCGATATTACGGAGTTTCATTGGCGCTTAAGTTTCTGAAGATTAAAAAGAAACTCTTATGGCTTAATTGCTAACGTTTAATCAAGCCTGAGCATGTATTTTCGACGAAAATAGAGGAATTCCCGCCATGCGCGCCGATTACGAACGCCAGAAAAACCCTTTGAAGGTCACGCTCCACACATCAGACGGCAAGAAATACAACGCCGTGCTGATGATCAACCACGGCGAAAACCTGGTCAACTATCTCAACAGCGGCAGCGAATTCATCGAAATCGAAGACGATCACAAGAAGAAAATCATTCTCGCCAAATCATCCATTCAAAGTGTCGAGCCGCGCGATGGCGCTGAGCATAAAGTGTCCGAGCAGGTCGCGGGCGAAAAATGGCGCCATCACAGCCAGGATCCTTATGTGATGCTCGACGTGGCGATGGATGCAAACGACGAGGATATTCGCGCCGCTTATCACAAGCTGGCGCGCGCCTATCATCCCGACAGGATGGCGAGCCTCGAATTGCCGCCGGCCATGCTGGAGCACGGCGAAGAGATTTTGAAAAAAATCAACGCGGCTTATGAGGCGATTGTTTCGCAGCGCCGCAAGACGACCACGGCCGCCTGAGATCAAGGCTCAGCCGGCAGTTCGCTTTTCTTTTTCCTGATGAACAGTTCGCGCGAGGCAATCGCTGCGCCGATGGTCACAAGCGCGATACCGACCACCGCACCCGTCGTGAATTCGGCATAGCCGAAAGCCCAGAGAAAAATCGAAGACGCGATTCTTGTCGCATAAGAGACGAGGCCGAGCAGGATAAGATTGCCGTGCTTGATGCCGACGTCCCAGGCGTAAAAGGCAATACCGGTTGGAAACAGGCCGAGCATAAACATCGCGATCCAGCTCTCTGTGCTGGCCGGCCATACGGTCTGCTCGAAACTAAGATGCACAAGCAGTGCAAGCAGCGCTGTCGCAAAACAGAAGCCCGTCACCGCATCGGTTGAAATGCCTTTGAAGGAACGGCACAGCACCGTGTAGCTCGACCAGCCAAGTGCCGCGCCCGCGGCGCACAGGTACCCGATAAAATAATTTGTGCCGGGCGCATGCGGTTCGGCAGCAAGCGTTACGCCCACACCTGCGAGACCGATCAATGTGCCGACGATATGATAGCCGCGCAGCTTACCGTTTGGCAGAAACAGGGCCGCCATCACAATCATGAACAGCGGCCAGAGATAGTTGATGACGTTTGCCTGCAGCGGCGGCGCCCATCGCATCGCCAGAAAAAAGCACAGGTGATAAAAAAACAGCCCGTAAATGCCTATCGCCCAGAAATGAGCGGGCAATAAAAGAGCTCGCCTCCATGCGCCTTTGCGAAACGGCCATGTCAGCGCACCCGACAATCCGCCGAGAAACATACCGATGCTGAGAAGCTGGAACGGCGGAATATCACGCACCATGACGGACAGCACCGCCAGCGACGACCACATGATAAGGGCGGAAAGACCGATGAGGTTAGATACGGTCTGCTTATTCGCGATCATGCAAAATACTGTCCGCCATTGGCGGACAACGTCGAACCCGTAATAAAGCTTGCCTCATCGCTGGCGAGAAACACCACACAGCGCGCGATTTCTTCCGGCTCGCCGAGACGTCCGACAGGAATTTGCGGAATGATTTTTTCATTGAGCACTTTTTCCGGAACGGCCTGCACCATTTCGGTATTGATGTAGCCGGGGCAGATCGCGTTCGCTGTAATGCCCTTTGACGCGCCTTCCTGCGCCAGCGCCTTGATGAACCCGATGTCGCCCGCTTTCGAAGCCGAATAATTTGCCTGCCCCGCCTGCCCCTTCTGGCCGTTGATCGACGAAATCACGATCACGCGCCCGAACCCGCGCGCGCGCATGCCCTCAATCGTGTGGCGCGTCAGATTGAACAGCCCGTCGAGATTGGTGCGAATGACAGCCGACCATTGCTCTTTCGTCATTTTGTGCAAGAAGGTGTCGCGCGTAATGCCTGCATTCGCGACCACAATTTCGATCGGCCCGAATTTTGCTTCCACTTTGCTGATGCCTGCTTCGCAGGCCTCAAAATCGCCGACATCCCATTTGAACGCAGGAATGCCGGTTTCTTTTTCGAATTTTCCAGCCGCATCGGTATTGCCGTTGTAATTGGCGGCCACCGTATAGCCCGCCGCCTTCAGTGCTTTTGAAATGGCCGCTCCAATGCCGCGCGTTCCGCCTGTGACGAGTGCTACGCGCGACATTTATGCAGCCTCCACGCACATGGCGATGCCCATACCGCCGCCGATGCACAGCGTGGCGAGGCCTTTTTTCGCACTGCGGCTCTGCATTTCATAAAGCAGCGTTGTCAGCACGCGCGTACCGGATGCGCCGATGGGATGGCCGATCGCGATCGCGCCGCCGTTGACGTTCACGATGTCCGCATTCCAGCCCATGTCTTTATTCACCGCGATCGCCTGCGCAGCAAATGCTTCATTCGCTTCGACGAGATCGAGATCGGAAACTTTCCAGCCTGCTTTTTCAAGCGCCTTGCGCGACGCCGGAATCGGGCCCGAACCCATCAGTGCCGGATCGACACCCGCCGTCGCCCACGAAGCGATGCGCGCCAACGGCTTGATACCGCGCCTGTTCGCATTCGCGGCCGTCATCAGCAGCACGGCCGCCGCACCGTCATTGATGCCGGACGCATTCCCTGCCGTCACAGTGCCCTCTTTCTTGAAAGCGGGCTTGAGATTTTTCATCCCTTCCAGCGTTGCACCGGCGCGGATATATTCATCGTTCTCGACAACGACATCGCCCTTGCGGCCCGGCACAGTGACATTGACAATCTCATCCTTAAACTTGCCGGCCTTCTGCGCAGCTTCCGCCTTGTTCTGCGAGCTCACTGCAAACTGATCCTGCTGGTCTCGTGTGATCTGCCATTTCTCGGCGACGTTCTCCGCCGTCTGGCCCATGTGGTATCCGTTGAACGCATCCCACAAGCCGTCTCTGATCATGGTGTCGATAAAGCTGACATCGCCCATCTTGTTTCCACTGCGCAGGTAAGCAGCATGCGGCGACAACGACATGCTCTCCTGGCCACCCGCAATAATGATATTTGCGTCACCGTTGCGGATCGCCTGCACGCCGAGCGCCACCGAGCGCAGGCCCGAACCGCACA
>JAZKID010000116.1:22995-26793 GCA_040385045.1 Pseudomonadota bacterium
GCGGTGAGAACCTGCCCCAGCAGCACATCGTCGACCTCGTTCGCCTCAGCCTTTCCACGCTCGAGAACGGCGCGGATGACAGCCGCACCCAGCACATGGGCCGGCAGCGTTGACAAAGCGCCGCTGAATGAGCCGACAGGCGTGCGGGCGGCCGAAGCGATGACGATATCTTCCATGGATTTCTCTCCTCTGATGAGGCTTGATTAAGCGGCTCTGCCATGAGAGGCAAGAGATATCGGGCGCCGTGAAGACAAGGCTGGCCAGCCGCACGAAAAGCGCATAAATTCGGCCTCGGACGCGTTGCAGGCCGCGCGAGGCAGGATTTTTAAAGACAATGAGCACCACCACCGAAAAAAACGACACGCCGAAGCAGCCGGTGATGATCAAGAAATATGCGAACCGGCGGCTCTATAATACGGAAACATCCGTATACGTTACATTGGAAGACCTCGCCGAAATGGTGCAGCGCGGCGACGAGTTCACCGTGACCGATGCAAAAACGGGCGAAGACCTGACGCGCTCGGTGCTGACGCAAATCATCAGCGAAATGGAAGGACGCGGCCAGAACATGCTGCCGATTTCCTTCCTGCGTCAGCTTATCAAGCTTTACGGCGACAGCCTGCAAGGGCTGGTACCCGGCTTTCTCGACATGAGCTTACAAAATTTCACGCAGAACAAAGAGCATTGGCAAAAACAGATGACGGCCGCTTTCGGCATGCCGATGAACGCGTTTGAAGAACAGGTCAAACAAAATATGAAAATGTTCGAAAACGCCTTCAGCATGTTCTCGCCCTTTCCGGTCGCACCATTCGCCGATAAAAAAACCGACCAGAACGACATCGAAAGCATGCGTGCGGAAATGCGCTCGATGAAAGAGCAGATCAGCAAGCTAAAGGGCGGCGCTTAAAAATCAGCCTGTTTTATGGTCTGTGCTGCGCTGCTCACGTGCCGCAGCTGGTTCAAAAAGATCGCGCTGCGGCGAACCGTACAGGAAGCCCTGCAAGAGATCGACGCCCCAGTCCTGCAACAGTTTTGCGTCTTCCGCCGTCTGCACCCATTCGGCGACAATCTGCAGCCCGAGTTTTTTCGAAAGATCGACCAGCGTCTTGACGAAAATCTGGTCGTCCGGAGACGACGAAATATTCTGGATGTAAGAACCGTCGATTTTCACGACATCCACCATCAGTTCGCGCAGATAGCGGAACGATGTGTGCCCTGCCCCGAAATCGTCGATGGCGATGCGGCAGCCGGCACCTTTCACCTGTTCGATGAAACGGATGGTATCGGAAATATGATCGATCGCCGATGTTTCGGTAATCTCGACGATCAGCCGCGCGGCCATGCTGCGGTCGCTGATCATCAGCGCGCACAGAAGACCGATCCATTCCGGATCGCTGGTCGTGCGCGCGGACACATTGATGGCGAGATGCACATCGGGGAATTTTTTTAACGTGTCGACGGCAAGTTCCAGCACGCGATGATCGATCAGGCGCGTCAGGCCGAGCTTTTCAGCCGTCGGCACAAAGCTGCTGGCTGCAACTTCCGTTCCGTCGGGCCTGATCAGCCGCAATAGCGCTTCATAAAATTGCGGCTCTTTTGTCCGTGCGTTAACGATGGGCTGGTAGCTCAGCACAAGGCGCCGTTCGTTGAACGCAGAAATCACATCCTGCGCAATGGCGGCGTTCTGCCGTCGTGTCTGCTCGATTAAAAGGCTGGCGCGGTAAGCAACGAACATGCCGCGCTTCTTGTGCTTTGCGACATCGAGCGCCTCATGCGCGCGCGTCATCAACTGTTGCGCGGTGAGGGCGTGGCGCAGACCGACAACACCGCCGATGGACAGATTGACGAACACAGGGCCGGCTGTTGTCGAAACCAGCTGTTCGCGCACCGCCATCTGGAAACGCTGCGCAATAAAGTTCATCTGGTCATCATCGCAATTGGCAAGCACAATACCAAGCTTGTTGCCGGAAACGCGGCCGATCACATCGCCATTGC
The DNA here is from genome assembly GCA_040385045.1 of Pseudomonadota bacterium. Lineage (GTDB taxonomy): Bacteria > Pseudomonadota > Alphaproteobacteria > Rhizobiales > UBA4765 > JAZKID01. The sequence continues at coordinate 24,991 of JAZKID010000116.1, forward strand.
GCATATTGTTGCGCAGGATACGCGAGACACCGGCGATCACCTCATCGGCGATATCGAAGCCATAGCCTTCGTTGATCAATGCAAGATCGTCGATCGCAACCAGCATGTAGGAAAAAGGCTGGCTGGTTTCTTTTGCACTTTCCATGCGCTGTTCAAGAATGGAAACAAGATGCGCTCGGTTGGCTTCACCCGTCAGCTCGTCATATTGCGACAGATAGGTGAGGCGGCGCTCACGCTCATAGCGCTCGTTGATGACGCGGATCACACCGAAAGCCTTAGCGGGTTTTCCGTCTGCGCCTGCAAACCATCGCCCGCAATCTTCCACCCAGATCCGTTCCTCGTCATCGCGACCGTGCGGGCAGAACGCATATTGAAGCTGGTAGGGAACACCCGCGCCTTTATCGACACCCGCGCTTTTCGCGATAGCGTCATAGCGATTGTTGCTCGAGCCTGCGTCAATATAACGCGCGAAACCGACGCCCGTATTCATGATTTCGACATCAGGCATTTTCAGAACATCGCGCAGGTTTGCGCTCCAGCTCAACTTGTCGTTTTCCAGCGACCAGCAATAGGCAGCTTCACCCGCCGCCGTCAGAATTTTATCTGTCGGCAGAGCGGTACTGTCCGCAGCCTTGTCATATTTGAATGATGCGTCGTCCATATTGTAGAGAAACAAGCCCTTTGAAACAGAATGCGTAAAATACCTTTAAATATCTTGCCGATCAGTATATCGGCGCGAACTTAATTTGCCCTTGTCAGCCTTTGGAGCAAATTCCGGCGTTAACTTTATCGTTAAGAAATAATAAATTCAGCAAAGCGTGTGATATGGTAAACAAAAGATGAATTTGTGCGTTAGTTTATAAATTTGACCAAAATAACAATGCAAAACGATGAAATGAAACAGACCGAGGGAAAATTGACGGTTCTTTATGAGCCGCCGCGCACAACGCGTCTGTCGCCTTTTGCGGATGCCGCGCTGGTTGTCCAGCTTCTCGCCATTCGCGACAATCACCCGCAATGGCGCACCAACCGCCGCGAAGACGGCGTGATTGCCGCTCATGCTTATGAAGCAACGCTGGCAATGACCGCTTATCGCACGCGGTAATCTCTCAAACATAAAACAATTCGAAAATAAAAAAAAGGAGCGACAAGCGCTCCTTTTCAATCAAGGCTTTCGCCAAAATTATTCTTTAGGTTCAATCACCTGACGGCCTTTATATTTGCCGCTTGAGAGATCGATATGATGCGGGCGACGCAATTCTCCCGACTCTTTATCTTCGATATAGGTCGGCGCGCTGAGCGCATCATGCGAGCGGCGCATGCCGCGGCGCGAGGGGGACGTTTTTCGTTTAGGTACAGCCATTGTAAATACTCCTTATGCCGCTTCTGTGTCTGATTTTTCGATTTCCTGACCGCTTTGCTGGTCGACGACTTTCATCGACAGCTTGGTCTTGCCGCGATCGTCCATGCCGAGGAACTTCACGTAAACTTCCTGACCTTCCGAGACAACATCACTGACTTTCGCAACCTTGCGCGGGGCAAGCTGTGAAATGTGCACGAGACCGTCTTTCGCGCCGAAGAAATTCACGAACGCGCCGAATTCCATGATCTTCACGACCTTGCCCTTGTAGATCGTGTTGAGTTCGGGTTCGGACGCGATCGACTTGATCCAGTTCATCGCGGCCTTGATCTGCTCGCCATTGCTGGAGGCAACTTTCACCGTACCGTCGTCGGAAATGTCGATCTTCGCGCCGGTCTTTTCGACGATCTCGCGGATCACCTTGCCGCCGGTGCCGATCACTT
>JAZKID010000117.1:0-1017 GCA_040385045.1 Pseudomonadota bacterium
ATCCTTGCCGAATATCAGCGCCGCGGGCTTGGCAAAAAGCTGATGGACTATATTCTTGACGATATCAAAACATCGGCCGGTGCCGCGCTTGCCGTTCTCGGTGCGCAGATGACGGCCGTGCCGTTCTATCTCGATCTTGGCTTCGAGATTTGCAGCGAAGAGTTCATGGATGCGGGCATCCCTCATCGCGACATGCAATTGCGCTTGCGCTGAACAAAATACTTTCCGAACGTCGATCCGTCAGGTTAAAGATATGTCATGGACGGCAATCTTCTCTTCAGCGTTTTCATTTTCCTCGCGGCGGCCTGCATCGCGGTGCCGATTTCCAGCCGCATCAAGCTCGGTTCCGTGCTCGGTTACCTGATCGCGGGTGTGCTGATCGGCCCTTACGGGTTGCGCTTCATTAACAACACGCAGGAGGTCATGCACCTTGCCGAATTCGGCGTGGTGATGATGCTGTTCGTGATCGGGCTTGAGCTTGAGCCGGAAAAACTCTGGCGCCTGCGCAAATCGATCGTCGGCTTCGGCGGTCTGCAGGTTGTGTTGACCACGACAGCGATCACGGGCTTCGGCATGATGCGCGGTTTCGATCTCGGCCTCAGCCTTGCCGTCGGCATGGCGCTGTCGCTCTCATCCACGGCACTGGTGCTGCAAATGTTGCAAGAGCGGAATTTGACGCAGACATCGGTCGGCGAAAGCGCGCTGTCGATCCTGCTGTTTCAGGATATCGCCGTCATCCCCATTCTGATCATCCTGCCGCTGTTCGCCATCGGCGCGCCTGTGGAAGCCACGCAGGATAATGCCGCCATCTGGCTGTCTGCCATACCAGGCTGGGCGCATGCGCTGCTGGTCGCCGCGGCGATTGCGCTCGTCATCGCGTTCGGGCGGCTGCTGTCGCGCCACCTGTTCGGGTTCATTGTGCGGACGAACCTGCGTGAAATGTTCACGGCCGTGTCGCTGGCGCTGGTCATCGGCGTGGCGCTTTTGATGCTGACGCTGGGTGTTTCGCCGGCGCTT
>JAZKID010000117.1:1027-6760 GCA_040385045.1 Pseudomonadota bacterium
ATGACGTCGTTCGCGTTCATCGCCGGTGTCGTTCTCGCCAACTCCGAATACAAGCGCATGCTGGAAACGGATATTGAGCCGTTCAAGGGCCTGTTGCTCGGGCTGTTCTTTATCTCGGTCGGCATGGGGATGAATCTCGACTTGCTGCGTGCCCAGCCTTTGACCCTTCTGGGTGCAGTCGCGCTGCTGCTGGTTGTTAAAACCGTCATCCTTTTCGCACTGGCGCGTTTGTTTAAAGTCGAAAGCCCGCAGAACATGGGTCTGGCGCTGGCGCTGTCTCAGGGCGGCGAATTCGCTTTCGTGCTGTTTCAGTATGCGCATGGGCTGAATATTTTAAGTGCGCCGCAATCTGAATTCCTTGCGCTCGCCGTGGCGCTGTCGATGGCGGCGACGCCGCTTTTAATCGCGCTTTACGCGCGCTTCGTGGTGCCGCGCTTCATGAGCATGCTGCCGACACGCGAATATGATGCGATCGTCAATGACGGCAACGCAGTTATTATCGCTGGCTATGGCCGTTTCGGGCAGGTCATCGCGCGGTTTTTGAGCGCGCAGAATGTGAAAGCGACCATCCTCGATAAAGACCCCGAACAGATCGACCTGCTGCGCCGTTTCGGCAGCCGCGGCTTTTACGGCGATGCTTCGCGGCTGGATCTTCTGCGCAATGCCGGTGCGGAGCAGGCAAAACTCTTGATCATCGCCATCGACGATGCGGACACGGCGCTGGACATTGTCCGATTGGCCAAGGCGCATTTTCCGAAGCTGAAAATTTTCTCGCGCGCGCGCAATCGCCGCCATGCTTACGATCTTCACAAGGCGGGTGTCGATTATTATCACCGTGAAATGCTCGATTCATCCCTGATCATGGCGCAGGAAGTGATGCAGCAGCTGGGGCATAATGCGGACGATATGCGTCGCCGCGCCGAGCAGTTCCGCGCCCATGATGTGAAAACGCTGCGCAAATCGTTCGAATTCTTCGAGCAGGATGACGAGCTGATCAGCTTCGCCAAGACATCGGTCGGGGAACTTGAAAATATCCTGCAGAGCGATTTAGGCGATGAAACGGCCAGGAAAGACGCGGCATGACCCCGGATGCGGTGCTGTCTTTCTGGTTCGCGCCTGAAAATGAGCCGCGCTGGTTCGTCAAGAGCGATGCGTTCGATAGCGAAATCCGCGACAGGTTTTCAAATGTCTATGAGCAGGCGGCCAACGCTGTGCTCGATGATTGGGCAGAAACGATGGAAGGGCGTCTGGCGCTGATCATCGTGCTCGACCAGTTTCCGCGCAATATGTTCCGCGGATCCCCGCGCACTTTCTCGTCTGATTCAAAAGCACTGCAATTGACGAAAGACGGCATCATATTGGGGCAAGACGCGCAATTATCTGGCGAAGCGCTAAGCTTTTTTTACATGCCGCTGATGCATTCGGAAAATCTGCCCGATCAGGAACTGTCCGTCGCGCTTTATGAAAAGGCGAGCCTGACGAACGCCAATTTTGCAGATCATGTCACTTACGCTATCGCGCATCGCGATATTATTGCCCGTTTCGGCCGCTTCCCGCACAGAAACAAAATCCTCGGCCGCGTGACTACGCCTGAGGAAGAAGAATTCCTCAAAGGGCCCATGTCTTCCTTTTAAGTCGTCTTTTTGAGCCTTCTTTTTAAGATACTTTACCCAGTTGGTTATCTGCGCTAATGGCGCCGCCGCCTGCCGCCGCGATGTAAAGCAGCGTGAAGCAGTAAACGATGGCGAGCTCGCCGCCGTTCAGGATCGGGTAGAAATTCTGCGGGGCGTGGACGAGGAAGTAAGCGAACGCCATTTCACCCGACATGATGAAAGCGGTGAGGCGTGTGAACAGCCCCAGCGTCAACAGGACGCCGCCGACAAGTTCGATCAGGGCCGAGAACCAGACCAGCGAAAACATCTCCATCGGCCCGGCGAATTGCTCGACATAGGGAAAGTGGAAGAATTTCGTCAGCCCGTGCTCCAGCATCAGAAGGCCGATGACGATGCGCAGCGCGCTGAGAATATAAGGTTGCCACGGGCGCAGAAATTTCAGAAATCCGTCGAACATTGAAAAGCCTTTCGTTGAATATGCGGAAGGCTCGCACAGGTGCTCAAAGCCGTCACGCGCTAAATGTCAGAGCAGGTTCAGTTGTCCACCATGATGGTCGCGGCGGAAATGTTCCGTCGTCAGCTGGAAAGAACGGGTGAGGCCGTAGCGCTTTTTGGCCAGCGCGAACATCTGGCCGATCTGCGCCGCCTGTTCGCCGTGTCCCTTGCGGCGCGAAAAGAAATTCGGGTCGTTCAGTTTACCGTCGCGCATTTCACGCACCTTGTTGAGCACGCGTTCGGCGCGGTCGGGGAAATGTTCATGCAGCCAGGTCTGGAACAGGTCTTTCACGCCATAAGGCAGGCGCAGCAGCGTATAAGCGGCCGTGCGCGCGCCCGCATTGGCGGCGGCTTCCAAGAGCTTCGGAATTTCATGATCGGTCAGGCCGGGCAGGATAGGCCCCATCATCAGGTTCACCGGCACGCCCGCTCTGGAAAGCATCTCGATGGCTTTCAGGCGTGTTGCCGGCGTGGAGGCGCGCGGCTCCATCTTGCGCGCAAGGTCTTTATCCAGCGTCGTGACAGACATATTGACGGCCGCGCAGTCATAGGAGGCGAGCTCGGCATAAAGATCGATATCGCGCGTAACGAGATGGTTCTTGGTGATGATGGCGACAGGGTTCCGGAAATCGCGCAGCACTTCAAGGCAGCCGCGCGTGATTTTCATTTTCCGCTCCAGCGGCTGGTAGGGGTCGGTGATGCCGCTCATCACCAGCGTGACAGGCTGCCAGCGCGGCGACGATAGTTTTTTACGCAGCAGGTCCGGCGCATCGGGCTTGGCGAAAATCTTGGTTTCGAAATCGAGACCGGCAGAGAGGCCGAGATATTCATGATAGGGCCGCGCGAAGCAGTAAATGCAGCCATGTTCACAGCCCCTGTAAGAATTGACTGTCGCTTCCATGCCGATATCGGGGCTGTCATTGTAAGTGACGATGGACCGTGACGTGTCGCGAAATACTTCGGTGCGAAGGTTGATCTCTTCAGGCTCATCAGGATCAGGAAAGCTGACGTCTTCCGCCTCTGCCGTGCTCAGGCGCTCATAACGGCCGGCAGGATTTTCAAGCGCGCCGCGGCCCTTAACAACACCGTGCGTTTTTTGCTCAGGCGATTCTCTGCGTTGCATGCAGATGTGTAGCATGAATATCGTGGATGTTCCAGTTTTGTTCTCATACAAAAACGAAAAAAGAGATCATGCTGCGCCCGTCTCTGGAGGAGAAGAAAAATGATGTCTTCAATCAACGTTCCACGCTTTGTACTTTCCGTCGTCGCGGTGTTCATTTTCATGTTCGCATACGAGTTCGTCGTGCACGGCCATCTGATGATGCCGCTCTACAATGAAACACCGCAGTTGTGGCGTCCTGAAGCTGAAATGCAGGCCAACCTGTTTCCGTGGGGAATTTTAAGCGGCGTCGGTCTTGCGCTGGTCGTGACATGGCTGTTCACGCGCCATTATGAAAACAAGGGCCTGCATGAAGGCGTGCGCTTCGGCCTGTGGCTGGGCCTGCTGATGGGCGTAATGCAGTTCGGCGCTTACAATTATCTGCCGATTTCACTGAACCTTGCGTTGGCCTGGTTCGCTGTCATGCTGGTCGAAGGTATCGGCATGGGCGTTGTTCTGTCACTCACCTATCGCGCCTGACATTTTAAATTGTGATTAGAGAAGCCGCCGCATGCCGGCGGCTTTTTCTTTTTCCGCGTCCTTTTCTTTCGAAAATTTATCGGCCAGCCGCGTCGGTTCCGGCAGGCGGTAGCGCGTCAGGCAATGCATGGTGATCGCAAGGGCGGTTTCATGGTCGACGCGATGGCCGGGCGACACGAACAGCGGGTTGCATTTTTCCTTCGATCGCAAAACGGTGCCGATCCGCTCAGCCTTATCCATCAGCAGGGACATATCGCCGCGTCTATCGCCTAAAGCCGTAAAGCGCCCTGTCAGCCTTGATTTCGCGACGCCGATGGCTGGCAGATTTGTCAGCACGCCAAGGTGCGCGGCAATGCCGAGGCGCCGCGGATGTGCAACGCCTTGCCCGTCGACCATCAGCATATCCGGTACATGGTCCAGCTTTTTCAGCGCCTCAAAAATCGTTGGTATCTCGCGGAAAGATAAAAGCCCGGGCACATACGGGAAATCTGTTGGGCGCACGGCGCTGATGCAATCGATGAGTGACAGCGTCTCGTAATCGACAAGAGCGATGAAGGCTTTTGTCAGGTTCGATTCGATATCGTAGCTGACATCGACACCGGCGATGAGGCGAGGTTTCGAAAAAGCATTTTTCAACGATACGCGCGTCGCAAGTTCTCTCTGGATGCTGACAGCATCAGCTGCGGAAACTGGGGGCGAAAATTCCTGTGCGAATAAATTCATTTGCAACATTTTGTTTGTTGGAAGAGTATATGGGAATGGACGGCACGAAATAAAAGTTCCGTGCGCCATGATCGCCCTCAACGGCGACAACATCTTGAAGGAGAACACCATGATGCCTCCAGGCACAAAAACCGCTTACACCACACCAACGGATATGACCGGCCTCGATCTCGAGGGCGGTACAATGATGACGCCGACAAGCGCGCAGCGCATGACGAAAATGACGGCGAACAAAAATACCGCAGCCAAGAAAAAGCCAAAGACGAAGAAAAAAGCCAAGGCCGCAAAAAAAACAACGACAAAAAAGAAGACAGCGACCAAAGCGAAAAAGACCAAAACAACAACTAAAAAGACAGGCGGCAAAAAGGCCGGACGTCCAAAGGGCAGCAAAAAAACGACCGCCCGCAAGACAACAACCAAAAAGAAGACGGCTAAAAAAACAGCTGCTAAAAAGACAACGGGCGCAAAGCGCAAAACCCGTAAAACCAAGAAAACAAAGAAGTAATCTAGTCTTTGTCCTGCGCGAGAGCGCGGGTGCGCGCCGTGAGATCTTCGATATAACTGTCGGAAATCTCGCGGCGTTTTAATTCCGCGGCACAGTTATAAAGGTCGTCGCGGTTCAGCCCCAAGGGGCCTTCTGCCGTGGCAATGCGCCGCGCCTGAATCGCGGGCGACAGGCTGCCGGCATAAAGATGCGTTTCCTGGTCGATGACGAAAGCCAGCGCCTCCTGCGGTTTATTGTCGATGGTGACTTCGATCCATGCCGGACGGTAGGTTCGCAGCGCCATTTCGTTCTGCCATAAAATTTTTGTCTGGCTTTCAATGTCTTTTGCAAGAATACGGTGGGCGATCCCGCGGCATTCACCGCCTTTGTCGAGCGCCATCATCAGGCCGGGTTTGCGCGGCGACCCGCGTCCGAACAGCATGTCGATGCAGAAAGAACGCCGCCAGCCTGTGACAAGCGCCGGAAGCGTTTCGGCGACATCGGCGCCGGCATCTCCCATCAGCGAGCCATAGCCAAAGATCCAGAGATCTTTGGCAGGGTCGTGGTTTTTGAGTATTTCAAGGCGGTTTTGTTCGCAGTCATCGGGCGAAAGAGCGATGATGTTGCGCTTGTCCATTTCATTGCGCAGCCAGCTTGCATCCTGAAGATCGATATCTTCAGAGAGAAGGCCGGTGCGGTTATCGTTCGAAGGTTCACGCATTAAAGGACTTTCAGGCGACGCATCGCCGCATTGGCATCGACCATGTAGATTTTATCGA
>JAZKID010000117.1:6770-13508 GCA_040385045.1 Pseudomonadota bacterium
GCCGACTATTTCGCCGATGATATCATAAATGCCGACCGCGATCACGGCCGCCAGCATGGAATTTTCCTCGATCGCACAGAAAGCGGCGATCGTCGCCGAGAGTGCGCAGCCAATACCCGCCACCTTGCTCATCAGCGGGTGGCCGTTGGCGATGCGCAGGGTATTTTCATGGTCGGTGATGATATCGGTCGGGCCGGTCATGACGATGACGGCGCTGGTTTTATTTGCGAGATAACGCGCCGCTTCGACGTTATCTTCGGAAGTGCGCGCCGTTTCGTTGATACGGCTTTCATAGCCGAAATGGTGTGCCATCATCATCACTTCGCGCGCCTTGGCGCGGATCACGCTAGGGCCGAAAGTCAGAAGTTCGAAAATAGTTTTGTCGCGGAAATCGGCCTGGCCAACGCCGTTCGGATCGAGAACCCACGGCACCTGCTTGGCCTGCGCGAGACTGGCCGCTTCCAGCATGGCGAGCGCGCCGCGGCCGGACAGCGTACCGGTATTGATCATCAGGCTTTGCGCGATTTTCGAAAAATCGGCGATTTCCTCGCTGGCATGAACGATGGCCGGCATCGTCCCCAGAACCAGCATGACGTTGTAAACGAAATCCAGCGCAACAAGATTTGAAATGCACTGCACCTGCGGCTTGCTTTTACGCAGCTTGACGAGGGCAAGGGCAAGGGTGTGAGAAAAAACCTGCATCAAAAAACCTGAAGCGGCAAATCTAGCAAGTGAAAGCGCGCCGCGCAATGCTGAACGCCATCAATGCCTTGCTGTCGCCATAGAGGAAGCGCTAAAGAGGGGCATGCCCGTTTTCACGCGACGTTCTGTCTTGCTTGGGTCTTTGCTTTTTGCGCTTGTTGTCGCGGCAGGGTGGTTTCTTCTTTTGCCGCGCCTCGATGTTGCAAGGCCTGTTGTCGGCCCCGCTGTTGAAGGTGTTTATGCCTCCGGCACGGTCGAGCCCAGCGTCATGGTGCCGATCGCGGCCCGCAGCATGGCGCGCCTCATCAACCTCAATGCCGATGAAGGGCATGAGGTCAAAAAAGGCGACGTGCTTGGTCAGCTTGAAAACGAAGATCTCGAAAATGCGCTGAAGGCGCTGCAGGCGCGCGAGGAATTCGCAAAAAGCAATGCCGAACGGCAGGAGCAGTTGTTTAAACGCGGTGCGGCCAGCAAGGAAGCGGGTGACAAGGCGGTCGCAGAACTGAAAGCGGCGCGGGCTGAAACGGAACAGGCGCGCGCGCAAATGGGATTCTTGAGCCTGCGTGCACCGGATGATGGTTTGATCATCCGCCGCGACGGTGAAATCGGCCAGCTCATTCCGGCTAACCAGCCGGTCTTCTTCATGGCCTGTTGCGCGCCGCTGCGCGTGACGGCGAATGTCGATGAAGAAGACATCCCGCGCGTGGTCGCTGGGCAGAAAGTGCTGATCCAGAGCGATGCTTTTCCGGACAAGGTTTTTAACGGCAAGGTGCAAAGCATTACGCCGAAGGGTGATGCCGTTTCGCGCAATTATCGCGTTCGCATCAGTTTCGACGACGCTAATGTGCCGTTGCTGATCGGCATGACGGCTGAAACGAATATCGTTCTTAGCAACAAGATTGATGCGCTTCTTATTCCGAACAGCGCTATTGCCAGCAATTCCGTCTGGCTGGTCAGCGGCAACCGGCTGGTAAAGCGAAAAGTGGAAACCGGCGCGCGCGGGACAGCCCTGACCGAAATCCGCGCGGGTTTGACAGCGGACGATTTCGTGGTCCTGAAACCAAAAACGGGGCTTGAAGAAGGTGATTTCGTGCGCACGCACCGCACGAAACTTGAATTGCCCGCATCAGAAAAATGAACCTGCTTCTCGGCATCGCCTGGCGCCACCTGCTTGACCGCAAGCGGCAGAGCTTCATTTCCATTTTAGGGATTATTCTCGGCGTCGCGTTTTTCCTTGGTATCGCTTCGCTCATGATCGGTTCGGAAAAAGATTTTATCGCCCGTCTCGTCGATAATTCGCCGCACATTACCATTCAGGATGAATACCGCAGCGCGCGTCAGCAGCCTCTGGTGAAAATATTTAAAGAAGGTGCCGTGCAGCTGAAACACGTCAAGGCCCTCAACGAGCCGCGCGGCATCCGCAATTATGAAATCGTCCTGAAAAACCTGCGCGCGCATGACAATGTCCGTGCCTCGCCGACGCTGACGCAGCAGGCGCTCGTGACGAATGGCGGGCAGGACCGCGGCATTACCTTGCAAGGCATCGTGCCTGAAGACGCGCATGACGTGATGACCATTGAAGAGCACATGGTCGACGGCAGTATTCAGGACCTCGAGGCCAATCGCGACGGCATTATCATCGGCGCGACGCTGGCTGAAAAACTGACTTTGTCGCGCGGCAACATGCTCACCGTTGCAGCGACGACCGGCGATGTGCGCAATTTCAAGATCGTCGGTATCTTCCGCACCGGTCAGGCCGCTTATGACGAAGCGCAGGCTTTTATTGATCTGAAGCGTGCGCAGGCTTTGTTCAATCGTGCCAACCGCGCCAACCGGATCATTATCAAGCTTGATAATCCTTACGACGCGCGGGCGTTCGCGGCGGAGACGGAGCACAGTATCGGCTACAAGTCCGTGTCGTGGCAGGAAGCGACCGAAGACCTGATGAGCGTGCTGACCATCCGCAACATCATTATGTATACGGTCGTCAGCGCCGTGCTGGTTGTCGCCGCCTTCGGGATTTACAATGTCATTTCAACGGTCGTGACGGAAAAGCAGCGCGACATCGCGATCCTCAAATCGATGGGTTTCGAAACAGGCGATATCAAAAAGATTTTTCTTTATCAGGGCGCCATTCTCGGCATCGGCGGTTGTCTGATCGGGGTGCCGCTGGGCGCGGCGATGATGTTCGGGCTGTCACAGGTACAGATGAAACCGCCCGGTGTGTCGGATCCCATTCAGCTGCCGATCGACTGGGGCATCACGCAATTCATTATTGCCGCGCTGTTCGCGCTTGTCGCGGCCATGCTGGCGGCCTATCTGCCGGCGCGCAAGGCCGCGCACGTCCAGCCAGTCGAAATCCTGCGCGGAGGTTTTTAGGCGTTGGCACTTATTGAAGCACATCAACTGACGCGTATTCTGCCGGGCGATATTCCCGTCACTCTTGTGAAAAATATCGATGCCGGAATTGAGGCGGGGGAGTTTGTTGCGATTACAGGGCCATCCGGTTCGGGAAAATCATCGCTTCTTTACCTGCTCGGGCTTCTCGACAGGCCGACAAGCGGCGACGTGCTGATCGACGGGCAAAGCATCTCCACGCTCAATGAAGAGCAGCGCGCGCATGTGCGCCTGAAGAATCTCGGCTTTGTTTTCCAGTTTCACTTTTTGCTGCCCGAATTTTCGGCCATTGAAAACGTGATGATGCCGATGCGCCGTTTAGGTGAACGAAGTGAAAACGAGATGGTGTTGCGTGCTACAAATCTACTTGAAACGCTGGGCCTCGGCGGTCATCTTTACAAGCGGCCGCGCCAGCTGTCCGGCGGACAAAGCCAGCGCGTTGCCATTGCGAGAGCTCTCGCGAATGACCCTAAAATCATCCTTGCCGACGAGCCGACAGGCAATCTCGACAGCGCGGCAAGCCAGCTGGTGCAGGGCATCTTTCGCGACCTTGCGCATAACCAGAAGCGTGCCGTTGCGGTTGTCACGCACGAGGTTGATTTTGTATCAAAAACCGACCGTGTCATCCGCCTTGTTGATGGATGCATTTTACAGAATTCTCAAAATTGAGAAGGAGATAGGTTGATTATTCAAATACGAAAGTTTTCATCAACCAAGTTTTCAATCGCCGCAATTTTAACTGTTTTCGGCACGCTTTTCCAAATCTTTTCTGGCATACTGTGAGGTATTCCATTCTCGAACGGGCTAGAGATGCGTTATCTACATTTTCATATGACTGCTTGGTGCCGCGATAAAGTTCGCCAGTGTAAGCGAATCAAAAAAGATATCGCAGGTACTGCAGGTGTGTTGTGGGGTATTACGCTTCCCGTTGTCATTGGCGGAATAGGTTTAGGCACGGATATTGGCAGTTGGTATCTCTCTGAACACAATCAACAAAATGCGACAGATGCAGCGGCCATTGCAGCCGGATATGAAATTACGGGTGGTAATCCGCAGCAGACCACACTGCAGGCGGCAGCAAACAAAGAGCTCGTTCGTAATGGTTATAGTTCTGACAACAGCGTCACCATGACTGTTCACTATCCTCCGCAGACCGGGCCTTATGCCGGCAATAGCCAAGCTGTAGAAGTGACGACATCCCGGCCGCAGCCGCGGTTTTTTTCGAAACTGTTTTTAAATTCAGAGCCATTGGCAATCTCGCGCGCCGTGGCTTCGCGCCAGCCTTTCGGTTCAGCTTGTGTGCTCTCTTTGGCGTCCTCTGGTGCAAATGCACTGCTCATTCAAGGAAGCAGTACGATCGATCTCACCAATTGCTCGGCAGCTTCTAATTCCATAGATAATGTGGCCATCAGCATTACCGGCAGCAGTTCGCTCACCACATATTCGCTTTATACGGCAGGTGGGTATGAACAAGGCGGTTCAGCAAATCTTATTACAAGCAATGGGGCAATTACCAACGGAGCGGCTTTAGCCGATCCTTACAGTGGCCTTAGTTTGCCAAGCTACAGTGGCTGTGCACGTAATAATTATAACGAAAAAGCAACTGCCACCATTAATCCCGGTGTTTATTGCAACGGGATGAGCTTTGGTTCCAAAGCGGTGGTGACAATGTCTCCTGGCACCTACATTGTTGACCGAGGCAGCTTTGACGTTAATGCCGGCGCGCGCGTCACCGGGAATGGGGTCACTATTATTCTCACCAGCAGCACCGGGTCAAATTACGCCAACGTCAATGTCAGTGGTGGCGCGACTGTGTCTTTGTCGGCTCCCACGTCGAGTGCGTATGCCGGCATGTTATTTTATCAGGACAGGAACGCACCCATAGCCACCAACAGTAACAAACTGAATGGCGGGTCCAGTACCAACTATGTTGGAGCGCTTTATTTTCCGCAACAAGAGCTGGAGTTTACTGGAAATAACAGCAGTAACAGCGGTGCTTGCACAAAAATTATCGCAAGAACGGTCAGCTTTTCAGGAAATTCCTATTTATCCAATAATTGTCCGGCTTCTGTTGCAACGGTCGCAACACAAGGCACAGTACAACTTGTGGAATGACGCCAATGCGCAAATTGTGGGCAAGATTTAGCGCAGACCAAGAGGGCGGATCAGTTGTCGAATTTGCATTCGTAGGAACATTTATTGCCGTATGTCTGATTGCGCTGATTGATATTGGCGGAGCGATCAACAGTTTTTCAAAATTGTCCAGCGGCATGCGCGCAGGTAGCCAATATGCATTGCGTTACCCTGATGATAATTCGGGAATTGCACAGGCCGTCGCGAGCGCAAGCAATCTTCCCGCCGCCGATATAACGGTGGCAACCAGCCAGTTTTGCGAGTGGAATGGCGTTAGCGGATCTTGCAGCGCTGGAAGCGGCAGTTTCGCTAAATATATGAGCCTTACAGCATCATATAGTATGAGCGGAAGGTATATCTATGCGAATGCCGTGTATCCGGCAGCCTTGTCAAAAAACATTGTGATGCGGATAAAATGAAAATAAAAACCCTGCAATTTGTCAAAAATCAGCAGGGTACAACAATGATGGAATTTGCCTTGGCGGCACCTTTGTTGTTGCTTTTGTTATTCGGAATTTTCGAAACGGGCCACCTTTATTATATTCGCAGCAACTTGCAGCATGCCGTTTACACGGCGGCGCGCTATGCCATGATGAATGCCACAGCCAGCAATTCGACAATTTCACAAAAAGCTTCAGAGAAAGTAACGGCTGTCAGCGCTGGGGCTGTGACAATTTCCATTCAAGATCAAATGGTCGGCGGAAAACCTTACAAGCAGATTTCTTTGGCATATAACTTTTCAAGCGTTGTGGGCAGTCTGATAAATTACACTAATATTCCTATCAATGTACAATCGTCAGTTCCGGCCCTCCCTTAAGCAGGTGTTTTATATCGGACAGTCTTTCGAACCTGCGCGTCAGCAAATAACTCTTACGCGCGCAGATCGTCGATGCGGTCCTGCAGTGCCGCGTTCTGCTGCAGGCGTGCGGCAATCGACTGCTTCAGGTAAGCGCGCATGTTGCCGTCGCGTGCTGTACGCAGAAGTCTGTAAGCGCGATCAATCTCGGCCTCGTTCTGGGCGATGATGTTTTCCAGATAGGCAATCTCGTTTGAGCGCGGCATTTTGTAGCCGGGCGCAGGTTCCCACGGGCCACGGAAAATCGCATCTTTCTGCTTACGGTGGTGACCATAAAAACTCCAGTTCCAGCCACCGCCCCAGTTGCGGTCGCTATGGCGGCGATCATCGTTGCGGCCGCGCTTGTCGCGTCCGTCGTTATTTTTCTTGTCCCAGTTTCTTTTGTCCCAGTCGGAACGACGGTCTTTACCGGCCCAGAGATCACTGGACTGCGAATTCCAGTCCCGCTTGCGATCGGCGCCGTCTCTCTCCCGGCGGCTGTCCTGACGGTTATTCTGGCGCGCTTCGAAACGGTCCTTGCCGTCAAAGCTACCGGTGCGGTCACTGCGGGACGCACAAAAATGGGCGCCGACGAGGTGCAAGTCCCTGGTGCCAATGCCTGGATGCGGCCACCCAGCGTGACCTCACCGAGAGCATCGTGACCGAGGCGG
>JAZKID010000117.1:13518-26889 GCA_040385045.1 Pseudomonadota bacterium
TCCGGCGTCCGCGTTTCGCCCGGGCTGGTGTCGCGTGATTTGTCGGCACGGTCTGTACGATCATCGCGGCGGTCACTGCGATCAAAACCGCCACGTCCGCCGCCATCACGTGGGCCGGAGTCGCGTGACACATCCTTGTCGCGTGAACGGTCACGGTCAAATCCGCCGCGGCCGCGATCACTGTCGCGTGGGCCTGAATCGCGGGTTGTGTCGCGCTGGCGGTCGCCGCTGTCGCGTTTCGTGTCGGCGTCGCGCCTGTCAGGGCGATCCGTCGAAGCTTCCGATTTTCCGGATGGCGGGCCATTGAATGTGCCAGCGCTCACGGGCGCGGCGATCAGGGCAAGGATGAAAAGGGCAGGCAGGGTTCGCAGGTTTGAATATGTCATAACGCACCTCACATAAAATTTTTGAAAGCAAAAAAAGGCTTTTTTCTGAATATGGGCCTGCATAGCGCGCCTTTAAAAACTTGTCTACGCCGTCCGCTGTCACAATGTTGTGAGGCTTTTCGATTGTCAGCCGCAGGTTGTGGCTTTAAAGCCAAGGCATGAACGAAACACCTCTTTCCATGCCTGTTCTCGTCACCGAAGGGTGGGACGATTACCGCCTCGTCGATTTCGGCCATGGCCGCAAGCTGGAACGGTTCGGCCCGCACCTGATCGACAGGCCCGAAGAACAGGCGATGGGCGCGCCGCTTCTGCCTGCAGGCGAATGGCAAAAAGCCGATGCCGTTTTCGACGGTGATGCTGAAGATAAAGAAGGCCGCTGGCGGCTCGCGAAAGGCGCGCCTGAAAATTTCGCGCTGCAATTCGAAAATCTGAAATTCTGGGGGCGCTTTACGCCGTTCCGGCATATGGGTTTTTTTCCTGAGCAGGCCGCGCACTGGCGGTGGATGGAGCGGCGCATCAAGGCGCGCGGTGGTGAATTCCGGTTGCTTAATCTTTTCGGCTATACCGGTCTTGCCAGCCTGATTGCCGCGAAAGCAGGCGCGCATGTCACGCATATTGACGCGTCGAAAAAAGCCATCGCCTATGCGCGCGAAAATCAGGAGCTGTCCGGGCTTGCCGACAAACCGATCCGCTGGATCACGGAAGACGCCGTGACCTTCGTGCAGCGCGAACAGCGGCGCGGAAATACATATGACGGCATCCTGCTCGACCCGCCGAAATTCGGGCGCGGGCCGAACAATGAAACCTGGCATCTGTTCGAAAATCTGCCCGCGCATGCGGAAGAGTGCATCAGCCTTCTGTCGGATCAGCCGAGTTTCTTTATTCTGACCGCGTATGCCATCCGCGCGTCGGCATTGAGCCTGCACAGCCTGCTGGCACCGCTTCTGAAAAATCGCGGCGGCGATCTGCAGAGTGGGGAACTGGCCGTTCAGGCGCAAGACGGCCGCCTGCTGTCGACATCGCTGTTTTCGCGCTGGAGCGATTCATGAGTTTCGACGATTTGCTGCGTCACAGGCCGGGTGAAGTGCGCATGGTCACGAGTGGCGCGAACGAAATTGTCAAGGCCCTGCGGTCGCTGCGGCTGAAGAAATATCGCAACGAGAGCAATCTTTTTATCGCCGAAGGCGCACGCACGCTGATCGAGGCACTGGAACTTGGCCATCAGCCGAAGGCAATAGCTTATCTTGGCGCGTCACAGGATGAACCGCATGTCAAACGTATCATTGATGCGGTCAAAGCGGCAGGCGGTCTTTGCCTTGAAGTGAACGAAGAAGTTTTGAACAAAATCTCCGAGCGTGAAAACCCGCAAACGGTGGTCGGCGTTTTTGAGCAGCGCTGGGGACATTTGCAGAGCCTTCAGGTCGACAAGCAAATTCTCGTTCTTGAAGATATCCGCGACCCCGGCAATCTCGGCACGATTTTAAGAACCTGTGACGGTTTCGGGGTGACTCAGGTCGTGCTGGCCGGTAATTGCACCGACCCTTACGGCATCGAGGCGGTGCGCGCCTCGATGGGTTCGCTCTTTTCCATTCGTCTTGTCGCCGCTGAAGCCGCGCAGCTTTTCGACTGGCTGAAAAATTATCAGGGCGAAATTGTGGGTACGGCTTTGCAGAGCGCAAAAGATATCCGCACCACGAACTGGCAGCAGCCGCATATAATCGTGATGGGTAATGAGCAAAAAGGCCTCAGCGAAGATTTGAGAAAATGCTGCACGCAGCTGATTAAAATTCCGATGCGCGGCCGTGCCGACAGCTTCAATCTCGCGGTTGCAACGGCGATAACGCTTTATCTTGCAGGCAGCGAAGCGTAATCGACCTTCCAGACCTGCAATTCTGTTTTCAGATCGACTTTTTTAAGGCCCTTCAGTTTTTCGTTCCGCAGCAGCCGTGCTGCAAGACTGTCCGGCGCTTCTTTCTGGATACCCCGCAGCTCGCCGAGATCCTTGCACAAGACAATATAAGCGGGCTTTTTTTCGCGCAGTTTTGGCACGACTTCACTATATTTTGAAAATAGTGCCTTGAACGTAAAACGTATGCCATCGACATTGCGGTGGTAAGGCGCGCCAAAAACGCTGTGCTGCGTAAAGGCGAGAAGGTGTGGCCCCATGTCGCCGGGCGCGAGGATAGTTGAGGCCGGTAATTCCGTCAGCGCCGTATAGTTTTTCGGCGTATTGCAGGTATTGGCGGCGGGCGGCGGCGTATCGCCCATCGCATTGCCGATGATCGCCCAGAAAGCCGGAATGGCGGTAATGTAAGCGACCGCCATCATCACCTGCGATTTTTCGCGCAGGCGCACAATGCACCATGCAATGCCCGGAATGGCAAACATGCTGGCATAGGACACGACACGCAGATGTTCGAACGTGAGAACGACATGAAGTGCGGCAAGAGCCGTCAGTAAAATCCACGGCCAGCCCGTTTGAAAGTAAGCCGCGGCAATGAGGCAGAAAAGGCCAAGGATGATCGGTGCTGCAAAAGGCAGGTAGGCCCAGAAATTTCCTTTGAGGTGTTCGAACAGGCCGATATTTTCATTGACGCGGTCAAGCCAGCTTGTCTTCAGGTCTTGCGGCACGGCGGAAAACGGCCCGCCAAAACATTGCGATGCGGGTTGATAAAGCAGGCAGCAGGCGATGGCTCCAAAAGCGATAGCGCCGATGATGCGCTTCGAGGGCGTATCGAGAAAACGCCCTGAAGACGAAAGAGCAATGGCGATGATTCCACTCACGCACATCACCGCGAACGAAAGAAAGGACTGCGCATCGCAAAAGATTTGCAGATAAAGCTGCGATGGAACGGTGAGCACATAAATCAAAACAGTGCTGAACGTGAGGCCGAGCCCGAAATGCAGGAAGCGCGCGGCGGCATTTTCTTTGGCGAAAATCCACAGAAGAAAAACATAAAGCCCGGCAAGCGCCATCACGGCGAGGCCTTCGAAACCGATCGCCAGCATCACCGCACCGCTCAGCCCGGCGAAAAAAGCTATGCGCGGATTTGTTGCGGATGCATTGATGAAAACCAGCACCAAAACAGACAGAAGCATTTGCGCGCTGTGATGGTCGAGACGGCCCGGTTCGAACTGCGTCGCCAGAATCCAGCTGAAGCCGATCAGGATCGCCGCCGGAAAAAGCGCAACGCGGCCAACAAGCTGCCGTGTCAAAACGAGGAGTGAGGCAAAAAAACCGGCCTGCAGCAAGGCCGGCCAGACAAGCCGCGCGATACGCTCAGCCGCTTCCTGTGATGTAAATATTTTAAACAGCAGAATCAGGCCTGCAACCGGCGCGTCGATCAGCCGCGACCAGTGCATGAGAACACCATGGGGTGGATCAAGCCGATGTTGCGTCAGGTCGAACCAGCTCTGCCCGGCGAGAAAATCACGGATTTCGACAAGCCGCATCGCGTCGTCGGTGTCGCGCAGCAAGCCGTCGAACAAAACACGGTGCGCGGCGCCGATCTGGCCGAACCAGATCAGCGCGACAGCGAGCAGAGTGAAATAATAAAGTGGGTGGCGCAGAACCTCCGCTGCAAAAACATTCCTGAAAGAGTTGAATTTTTCGCGCAGATTCATAGCGCGATCAGATCAGAGATTGCAGATGCAAACAATCAGCAGGGACGATGAGGCCACAAGTCTATTCGGCGGCAAGAGCCATCGGCGGCGCATATCTTGGTGCAGATACTGTTTCTGCCTGTGCGGCGGGCGCTTTCATCAGGATGCGGGCAAGGCGGGCCAGCGTGGCTTTCAGGTCATGACGATGCGTGACCATGTCGACCATGCCGTGATCGAGCAGGTATTGCGAGCGCTGGAAACCTTCAGGTAGTTTCTGGCGGATGGTTTGTTCAATCACGCGCGGGCCGGCAAAACCAATCAGTGCGCCGGGTTCGGCAATGTGAATGTCGCCGAGCATGGCGTAAGACGCGGTCACGCCGCCGGTTGTCGGGTGCGTCAATACAACGATGTAGGGCAGGCCCGCTTCGCGCAGGTTTTGCACGGCAACGGTCGTGCGCGGCAACTGCATCAGGGACAAGATGCCTTCCTGCATGCGTGCGCCGCCGGAAGCGGAAAATAGAATGCATGGCGTTCTGCGTGTCAGCGCGGTCTCGAGAGCGCAGATGACAGCTTCACCGGCCGCCATGCCTAAGCTGCCGCCCATGAAGGAAAAATCCTGCACGGCGACGGTGACGGGCAGACCATCAAGCCTGCCGACAACGACTTTGACGGAATCCTTGGTTTCATTTTTTGCGCGTGCGTCACGCAGGCGGTCTACGTAACGCTTCTCATCGCGGAATTTGAGCGGGTCGAGCACGACATCGCGCACCGGAATCTCTTCAAGTGCTTCATCGTCGAACAGGCTTTTGAGGCGCGCCGGTGTCGACATGCGCATGTGGTAGCCGGAGCCCGGCACAACCATCAGGTTGGCTTCGAGATCCTTCACGAAAACCATTTGCCCGGTTTCGGGGCATTTTACCCAAAGATTGTCTGGTGTGTCGCGCTTGCCGCCCAAAAGGCTCTTGATGCGCGGGCGCAACGTATCGGTGATCCAGTTCAAAGCAATCCCTCAGATTTTTTACGCAAGCTTTGCGGGTCTCTCTTCTTTGCTGTCGCGGGCCTGATGAATACTAGCCGACAAGTCTCGCGAAAGCTTGAGATAATCTGCCACAATTTGCTTCAAAACGCCAGCATCGGCTGATTTTTTACTGAAAATATCGAGCAAAACCGAAGCAATGACAATGGCATCGGCACTTTTGGCGAGGGTCGCAGCCTGGGGTCCGGTCTTGACCCCGAAGCCCACGGCGACCGGCAGATCGGTCTGTTTTCGCACCCGCTCCAGCAGGGCCGAAACGGCGGCGGGGTCAGCGGCCGTGGTGCCTGTTACGCCGGCAATCGAGACAAGATAAAGAAAGCCAGATGCATTTTTGAGAAGCAAAGGCAGGCGCTCGTCATTCGTTGTCGGCGCGATCAGGCGGATGAAAGCAAGGCCTGCTTTTGTCGCCGGAATGCACAGCTCCTCGTCCACTTCCGGCGGGCAATCGACAACGATAAGACCGTCGAGACCGGCTTTGAGCGCATCGGCAATGAATTTTTCGGCGCCGTAGCGGTAGATCGGGTTGAAGTAACCCATGCCGATCAGCGGCGTGGCCTGATTGGTTTCACGAAATTTGCACACAAGTTCCAGTGCCTTGTGCAGGTTCTGTCCGTTTTCAAGCGCGCGGATGGCGGAAGCCTGAACGGCTGGCCCGTCAGCCATCGGGTCGGAAAAGGGCAGGCCGATTTCGATCAGGTCGGCACCCGCGTCGGGAAGCTTTTGCAAAAGTTCGAGGCTGGATTCGAAATCCGGGTCACCGCCCATCACGAACGGGATAAACGCGGCGCGGTTTTTTTTCTTCAGTTCCGCAAAGCAAGTGTCGATGCGCCGGATGCCGTTCATATGTTCATGCCCAGATGTTCGGCGGCGCTGAAAATATCCTTGTCGCCGCGCCCGCACATATTCATGACGATGATTTTATCGCTTTCCATTTTCGGTGCGAGTTGCATCACGAAGGCCAACGCGTGCGCCGGTTCGAGGGCAGGGATAATGCCTTCCAGTTTTGCACAGAGCTGAAACGCTTCAAGTGCCTGTTTGTCGGTGACAGCTTTGTACGTCACGCGGCCTGTGTCTTTGAGATAAGCATGCTCGGGGCCGACGCCGGGATAATCGAGACCCGCCGAAATCGAATGGCCTTCGAGAATTTGCCCGTCATTGTCCTGCAAAAGATAAGTGCGATTGCCGTGCAGCACGCCCGGTTCGCCACCCGTCAATGATGCAGCGTGACCGTTCTCGGTATCGAGACCGTGCCCGCCGGCTTCGACGCCAAAAATTTCGACATCGCGATCGTCAAGGAACGGGTGAAACAGGCCGATCGCATTCGAGCCGCCGCCAATACAGGCAACGAGTGCGTCGGGCAGGCGTTTTTCCATCTCCATCATCTGCGTTTTCGTTTCATCGCCGATCACGCACTGAAAATCGCGCACCATTGCCGGATAGGGATGTGGGCCGGCGGCGGTGCCGATCAGGTAATAGGTGTCATGCACATTCGCGACCCAGTCGCGCAGCGCTTCATTCATCGCGTCTTTCAGCGTGCCGCTGCCGGAGGTAACGCCTTTCAGTTCCGCGCCGAGCAGTTTCATACGGAAAACGTTCGGCTTCTGCCGTTCGATATCGGTCGCACCCATATAGACGACACAAGGCAGACCGAAACGCGCGCAAACCGTCGCGACAGCAACACCATGCTGGCCCGCACCCGTTTCGGCGATGATGCGCGTCTTACCCATCCGCATGGCCAGCAGAATTTGCCCGAGGCAGTTGTTGATCTTGTGCGAACCGGTGTGGTTCAGCTCATCGCGTTTGAAATAAATTTTCGCGCCGCCAAGATGCTCGGTCAGGCGTTCGGCAAAATAAAGCGGGCTGGGGCGGCCGGTATAATGTTTGTGCAGGTCGCGCAACTGCGTTTGAAATGCGCTGTCGTTCTTTGCCTGCGCATAAGCTTTTTCAAGCTCGAGAATGAGCGGCATCAGTGTTTCTGCGACATAGCGCCCGCCGAACAGGCCGAAATAGCCAGCATCGTCGGGAAGCTGGCGCAGCGAATTTACGGTCATGCGCTCACCCGCTGAAATGACTGTTTCGCATAGGCTGCGCGCGCGGCGGCAACGAAAGCCGCAATTTTCTGTTCGTCCTTGATGCCCGGCGCTGCTTCGACGCCTGATGACACATCGACGCCGCCGACATGCGTTGTCGTGATGGCTTCGGCGATATTGTCGGCGTTGAGACCGCCTGCGAGAAAAAGATTTTCTTTCATCGGTAGATCCGCCAGCAGCTTCCAGTCGAAAATGCGGCCTTGCCCGCCGCACGGAAGGCCTTCGCTGTTGCAGGCTTCAACGAGAATATGCGCGCACAATTTTTTGTACGGTGTGAGCGTGTCGACATCCTCGCGTTTTGAAAGCCCCAGTGCCTTGATGATTTTTTTTCCAAAGCGCACGGAAATGTCAGCAACGCGGTGCGGCGTTTCGCTGCCATGCAACTGGAAAATATCCGGGTTGACGGTTTCGACCAGCTTTTCAAGAAACGCATCATCGGGGTTGACGACAACGGCGGCAAGCTGTGCTCGGCCTCTTGTTTTCTGTGCGAGTTGCGCGGCGGTATCGAGACGGATATTGCGGAGCGAACCTTCACGAAAAACGAAGCCGATCATATCGGCGCCGTGGTGCAACGCGGCATCCATTCCCATGGCATCGGTGATGCCGCAAATCTTGATCAGGCCGTTCATGTCAGATGTCTTATCAGAGTGGGGGGAGAATTTGCCAGTCCGGTTTTGGAACAGGAGAGGCACCGCGCTTCAGTGTGACGATTTCATCACGTAAAGCATCGATTTCGCGGGTCTGGCGGCGAACGGTTGTGCGCCAGCCACGCTGTGCATTCCAGGTGATCAGGCCTCCAAGCAAGGCGCCGCCTAAAAAAAAGATCACGCAGACGAGAAAAAGCGGCATCTGCGGGCTTTGTGCGTCGGCGCTTGAAAAAGGGTTCAGTGAAAGCAGAACGCGCTGACGGTTGGCCAGCGCGAAAGCGATCAGCAGAACGGAAACAGGGATCAGGATAAACCAGAATGCAAGCCGCCTGAACGTTTCCATAAAAGTGAAGCCGTCAGGCCGCTTTCTTGGTTTTGGCGTTAATGCGTTCTTTCAGTTCCTTGCCGGGTTTGAAAGCGGGCAGGCGTTTCGCTTCAACCTGAACCGTTGCGCCGGTGCGCGGATTGCGGCCGGTGCGGGCAGGGCGTTCCTTGACAGAGAACGTGCCGAAGCCGCGAAGTTCAACGCGGTCGCCGCGCGTCAGGGCGTCAGTGATCACATCAAGGACCGTGTTGACGATCTGCTCGACATCACGCTGGTAGAGGTTCGGATTTTTTGCGGCGATTTCCTCGATGAGTTCCGATTTGATCATGTCAGGCTGCCTTTGTCTTAAGAACGGGAGAAATACCCGTTTAAGGTTGCCAAACCGAAACAAGCCCGTCAAGGCGCGATGAACTGACCTGCACGTCAGAGAGCCATGAAGCGGAAAACCCGAACAGGCCGGCAAGGCGGGCCGCGGCGCCCAGCCAGTTCGGCAGGCGCTGGTCTTCCACCTTGTAAAGCTCGAGCGGCAGTTTACTGTCGATCTTTTTGGCATTGATCAGCCAGTTCTTGGCCGACTGTTCATCGCCGATCTCGTCGATCAGTTTCAGGTCCAGTGACTGACGGCCCGTGAAAACGCGCCCGTCGGCAACGGCTTTCAGCTCGCTATCCGTCAGGGTGCGGCGTTCGGCGACGAGGTCGCGGAACCAGATAAAGCTGTCGTCGACGAGGGCTTTCAGCGCAGCCTTGGCTTCCGGGCTCGCGGGTTCAAAACCGTTCGGCGATGCTTTGAGCGGCGATGTTTTCACTTCCTGAAAACGGATGCCCCAGTTGTCGATCAGCTTGTCGAATTCGGCCCATTGCACGAGGACGCCGATCGAGCCAACGAGCGATGTTTTCGTGGCGATGATGTGGTCGGTGCCGAGCGCAGTGACGTAAGCGCCCGATGCGCCCAGCGCGCCGATCTGCGCGACGACCGGCTTTTTTGCCGAGATACGACGCAATGAATTATAGAGCGCTTCCGAGCCTGCCGTGGAGCCGCCGGGGCTGTCGATGTAAACAAGCACGGCTTTTGCCGCATCGTTGTCTTCGACACGTTTTAAAAGCTCGATCATCTTCGGTTCATATTGAATCATGCCGGTCACATTCACGCGTGCGACATGCGGCGCGCTTCTGCTACCGAGCAGGCCCTGTTTCGTCATCGCGCTGCCGATAGCGAGGAAGGCAGCAATCAGAACCAGAACGGTCGCCGCACGCCAGAAGGTCAGCTTGCGGCGGGTGCGGCGGTTATCGACGATGAGATCGGCATCAAGTGTCATAGAAAATCCTCTTTGATTTGATGCTTATCATGCCGTCAGAGTAGGAGCCAGATGCATAAATACAAAAAACTTAATGCGCCGCTTCCCAGTTCTGCGCGGCGCGGGCTTCGACAACCAGCGGTACACTTAAGTTAATGGCCGGCAGCGCGGCCTTTTCCATCACATCTTTAATCAACGGGGTGGCGCGCTCCACGTCATCATTATGCGCTTCGAAAACAAGTTCATCGTGCACCTGCAGCAACATTATCGCACGGATCTTTTCTTTTTCAAGCGCAGGCATCATGCGAATCATCGCGCGGCGAATGACGTCGGCGGCGGTGCCCTGAATCGGTGCGTTGATCGCCTGACGCTCCGCGCCCGCGCGATGCCCCTGATTTTTTGAGTTGATATTCGGGCAATGACATTTGCGCCCGAACAGCGTCGTCACATAGCCTTGTTTGCGGGTGATCTCGATCGTCTCGCTCATATAGGCCTTGATGCCGGGGAAACGCTCGAAATAGGTTTTGATGTAGTCGCTGGCTTCGGAGCGTGAAATGCTCAGCTGCGCCGCAAGGCCGAAGGCGGAAATACCATAGACAATGCCGAAGTTGATCGCTTTCGCGCGCCGCCGCACCATCGGATCCATACCCTTGATCGGCACGCCGAACATTTCGGACGCCGTCATCGCGTGAATGTCGTCGCCGTTGGCAAACGCTTTTTTCAACGCCGGAATATCGGCCATATGCGCGAGAATGCGCAGTTCGATCTGCGAATAGTCGGCCGAGATCAGCTTATGGTTTTCTGCTGCGATGAAGGCTGAGCGGATTTTGCGGCCTTCCTCGGTGCGGATCGGGATATTTTGCACGTTCGGGTCGGACGATGAAAGGCGCCCTGTCGATGTGGAAGCCAAAGCGAAGCTAGTATGTACGCGGCCGGTTTCAGGGTTGATATACGTCGGCAAGGCATCCGTATATGTGCTTTTCAGTTTCGACAATTGCCGCCAGTCGAGAATTTTGCGCGGCAATTCATGCCCTTCGGTAGCAAGGTCTTCCAGCGTGCCCGCATCGGTTGCCCACTGGCCGGAAGGCGTCTTGGTCCCGCCCGGCAGTTTCATGTGCTCAAAAAGAATTTCACCGAGTTGCTTCGGCGAACCGATATTGAATTTCGCGCCGACCATTTTTTCGATCTCGGTTTCACGCTCAAGAATTGTTTTGGCAAACTGCGTCGAGAGCTGCGCGAGGTTCTGTTTGTCGATCAAGACTCCCGCGGTTTCCATATCGGCCAGCACGGTCACCATGGGCCGTTCAAGCGTTTCATAAACGCTGACAGCCGCATTCGGCTGCAGGCGCGGCTTCAGCTTTTTCCAGAGACGCAGCGTGATATCGGCGTCTTCCGCCGCATAGCGCGTTGCCTCAGTGAGCTGCACGAGCGAGAAATCTTTCACGCCCTTCTGCGCAGCCGTGACATCCTTGAAGGGAATCGCGGTATGGCCGAGATGGCGCTTCGCCAGTTCGTCCATGCCGTGCGAGCCGTTGCCGCAGTCGAGGGCGTAGGAAATCAGCATGGTGTCGTCGAAGGGCGCAACGTCGATACCAACGCGGCGAAACACGATCAGGTCGTATTTGATGTTCTGACCAATTTTTAAAACACTGGCGTCTTCGAGCAACGGCTTCAAAAGCGCGACGGCGTCTTTCAACTGCATCTGTCCGGTCACCATGCCGGAATCGAACAACGATTCACCCTGCCGGTGCTGCAACGGAATATAGCAGGCCTGGTTTGTGTCCGTGCTGAGCGAAATGCCGACAAGGTTCGCCTGCAACGCATCAAGCGACGACGTTTCGGTATCAACGGCGACATGGCCTTTCTCATAGGCGCGCGCGATCCATTTTTTGAGGGCCGCGGCATCCGTCACCATCTCGTAGCGGCTGTAATCGAATGTTTCCAGCGCGGCCTGCTGGTCCGCTGTTTTTGCGGGCTGGGCGGCGGCGGGTGCATTGAGTTCGTGAGTGAGGCCGGGCGATGTGTTCGAATTTTCCGGCGGCCAGTATTTGATCGTCAGTTTGGCCGGCTCGACGGAATCAATATCGACTTCAAATGCTGCCGCGATACGTTTTGTCAGTGTCGAAAATTCCATCGCCTTGCAGAACGCGATCACGTCGGCGCCGCGGATCTCTTGCACTTTAAAACTTTCGAGCGGTTCAACGAGCGGCACATTGTCGTCAAGCGTGACAAGTTTTTGGGAAAGCCGCGCCATCTCGGCATGCTCGATCAGCGACTCGCGGCGCTTCTGCTGTTTGATGGTATCCGCTTTTGCAAGAAGCGTTTCGAGATCGCCGAACTCGTTGATCAGCAGGGCTGCCGTCTTGATGCCGATGCCCGGCACGCCCGGCACGCCGTCCACGCTATCGCCCGCGAGGGCCTGCACGTCGATGACCTTTTCCGGCGGTACGCCGAACTTCTCGATCACCTCAGGTCGGCAAATCAGCTTGTCCTTCATCGTGTCGAGCAGGCAGATCTTGTCATTGACGAGCTGCATCAGGTCCTTGTCGGACGAAATGATCGAAACGTCGAAGCCCTGTTTTTCGGCAAGGCGCGCATAGGTGGCGATGATGTCATCGGCCTCAAAGTTCATCTGCTCGATGCACGGCAGGCCGAAGGAACGCACTGCGTCGCGGATCAGGCCGAATTGCGGCAGCAAGTCTTCCGGCGCTTCGGGGCGGTGTGCCTTGTAGCCTTCGTAAAGTTCGTTGCGAAATGTTTTCGAGCTCGCATCGAAGATGACGGCAAAATGTGTCGGCGCTTCGCCCTGCTTGGTGTCGTTGAGGAGTTTCCACAGCATGTTGCAGAAACCGGCCACGGCGCCGACAGGTAATTTATCGGACGCACGCGTGAGCGGCGGCAGCGCGTGATAAGCACGGAAAATATAGCCGGAGCCGTCGACGAGAACGAGACGCTGGGATGTTTTGGAAGCCATGAAGGCTTATATAGAATGTCTAAGGCCTTCTGGCGAGTGCGTTCCGGGCAGGTGTGCAAAAGCCGGACGACGGAACAGGAACAGGCCGTAACCTGTGCGTTTGATCAATTCGTAAAATAACAGAGGGGCGATCACAGCCGTAATTGTGACGGCCAAAGAAACCAGACCTGCACTCGCGATGATGCCGCTATTGACCAGTGCTTCGCGCGCCACCGCCATGGGAAGAAAAAAGGCGAGGTAGATCACCAGCGAATTGCGCCCACATATAGCGAAGGCGCGATGCCATTTGAATTTCACACACCATGCCGCAAGGGCAATTAACGCCAAGGAACCATACATGCCCAGCAGCAGTGAAATGCCGGGCAGTTTCGAAAAGCCGATCAGGACATAAGTTGCGGTTACCGCAATCCATGAAGCCACAAGCGCTGCGGAAAGAAACGGCTGACGGAGCAGGGTTTCGGCATATTTTTTAATGAACCATGCGAAAGCGAAGCCGCTGTAAAAATAAATGAAGCGGTTGCAAAACTCGTCGATGACGATCGCGCCGGTTTCGATCGGCGCAATTTCCAGCACGGCCAGAACGGGAATCGTCTCCGAGTCGGGATAGTCGGTACCTTCGACCGAAACAATCAAGCCGTCCTGCTTCAAGGTCAGCGATGCCGGAGCCTCGGCGGCGATGGCTGCGGCCCGGCATGGCAAGCAGCGAGTGATCGTGCCCTACGCGAACGCGCCCGAGGCGAAGCTGGTCGAGGGTATCGAGGTGATGGGCGCGTTGTCGCTCAGCGACGTCGCGCGGCGACACGGCGCCCGCGTCGAGGACCTGCGGCTGGATCCGGTCCCGCTCGCGCGAGAGGTCGGCGCGTCACCACCGGCACCCGAGCTGGCGGAGGTGATCGGACAGCGCGACGCGGTGGATGCGCTGATCACGGCGGCCGCCGGCGGGCACCACCTGTTGATGAGTGGGCCGCCCGGAGCGGGCAAGACGATGCTGGCGACGCGTCTGCCGGGAATCCTT
>JAZKID010000117.1:26899-37301 GCA_040385045.1 Pseudomonadota bacterium
GGCAGGGGCGATAAAAGCTTCGTGGCGACAAAGAAGACCGGTAGAAGATAAATAAACCACAGCGTGCCGAACGGCTGGATATAGGAAACAACATAGGCTTCCAGTGTTTCATGCCAGCCGATTTTTTCCGAAAGCCCATAGGCCTTGAATGCGAACTGGATCGTCAGCCACAGGGCATAAAAATAAATGAAATGGACAACCTTGCTGTCGAGATACGTGCGCCAAGGCCTGTCAACGGCGCGCGCGAGCAGCAGGCCGGACATCATGAAAAAAGCGGGTATGCGGAAAGGTTGCGCAAAATCGACAAAGGCGATCATGAAATTCGGCTGCGGCATCATCATGGCGACGCCGAGCGTCGCATGCATCATCACCACAAGGATAATGGTGAAACCTTTTGCCGTGTCGATCCAGTCGATGCGTGTCATGAGGCTTCGTATTGCGGGTTAAGTAAAGTGAAGTCGGCAGTGGGTGCCTTGAGTTTAATGCTGAAAGAAAAAAACATCAATGTGATGGCAGGGGCCATTCCACTGCCATCGAAATGAGCAGGGCTGTTCGTCACGAATGGCTTTTAAAGAAATATGTTGCCAAAAAACGCCGCAGCGCAGTAACTGGAATTAATGAACGCTCACTGTAACGAGATCGTTTTGCCAGGCATTTGCGAGAGCGGCTTCACGCGTGTCGGTAAGCACGATCGGCGTGCCGTCGGCGCTTAAGAGGGCGAAAAGTTCGAGGCCGGGCGCCATGTGCGGCGCTTGTGGAAACAGGCTCGGCACATCTTCCGAGCGGAGGGCGCGAACATAAGCGAGGCGGCCGTTGCCAAAATCAGCGAGAGTATCTGTGTGTTTTTCGATCTGTGCCCGCATGACTGTCTCCCACCTTGGCGAATATTCATAAGTCTAGATTCGACCACGTAGCTTTTGTGTTAACATCGGGTAACAAATGCGTGGGAAGTGCGTTATTTTCAGCGCCTGACGCAGAAACTCTGGAAAGCCAGAACCTTCAAGGGTTTTTGCGCGTTTACGATGCCTGAAGATTTAAGAAAAAATGTGCAGGATCATTCAAATTGTAAATAATTCGTTAATCCTTGATTCATAGGGAGGGGCGTAAAAAAGAGATAACGAAAAATATTGTATTGAAGAGATTTTATATGTGTTTTGATAAAGCTTTTTCCCGTTTTGCCGCTGCGCAGCGTGGCACCGTCGCGATTATTTTTGCGTTCGCATTCATTCCCGTTCTGCTGATTACCGGCGCCGCTGTCGATTACACGCATGTCTCGAGTTCGAAAGCCGCTCTTCAGGAACAGCTCGATGCGGCCATCCTCGCCGGCACCACCTTTAAAACATCGGACAATAAAGAAAAGATCGAATTCGCGCGCAAACATTTTTATGCGTCGACTCCGGCTGATCTCAAATCCTATGTCCATAGCCTCGATATCGATATCATGGCCGACGAGCAGGGCCTTCATGGCGCGATCGATGCGATCGTGCCGACGCAGTTCATGCATGTGCTGGGCTGGGACGAGATGCGCACGACGCTCATTTCGGAAGCCGATATCACAGTCGATAACCGCCAGCTCGACATGGTGTTCTGCATCGACGCCACAGGTTCGATGCAGGAAGAAATCAATGGTGTGACGAGCGCGGCATCCAGCCTCGAAGATCAGATCAATGCGAAACTGAAGGCGAAACATAAAACGCCGTTTAACGCCATGCGCGTGCGCGTGATTTTCTACCGCGATTTCGGTGCTGAAGAAGGAAAAATCGATCTTTTCGCGCCGCCTCAATCGCAAGAGGCTTACAACACTCCGAATTTTGAAGACACAATTGCACCGATGAACCGCTCGAATTACGGTGCATTCTGGACTTTGCCCGAACAGCGCACATCTTTTAAAAGCTTTCTTGCCTCGGAAAATGCCAATGCCGGTGAAGATGAACCCGAATCTGGTTTTGTCTGCCTCAATGAAGCGCTTGAATCGCCATGGGCGCACGCAAAAGAAGACAAGCTGGCCAATGATCCGGAAAAAACAATTACGAGTGCAACACATCTGATCGCGATCTGGACGGACGCTAATGCCCGCCCCATCAACGATCCGCGCGCGCACAATCTACCGTCGCACCAGCCGCGCGACTACGAAGAGCTGAAAGCAAAATGGGATGATCCGAACCGCATGAGTCCAAAAAACAAGCTGCTTGTCTTCTTCGGTGATCTTGATCGCGCCTGTGCAACCACAGAAGAGCAGAGCGGCGTGATCGTTGCCAGCGGGCCGGAAACAACGGCGTCGGACACAACCGGCAGCGTCGGCGATACGCCGGCATGTCCGGCGGGCGGCGTTGCGCGCTGGCGCGAAAGCATCGGCCAATGGGGGATGAATGAATTCGTTTTCAATTATTCGCTGCAGGCGGCAACGAACGATCTCGCCGGCCAGATTGCGGATGCCTTGGCAAAGCAGCCATGGATGCCGCGTTTGACCAGGTAGGCGTTCGTTTTAGATTTTCATTTTTACCAAAAATTTAAAGCTTCGTTTATGTGTTTAAAATAGGGTTTTGCCTATCTTACAATGCGCGAAAGGCAGCCATGCTGAAAGCGAAGCCGATAAAAAAGCATGATGGTTTTTTGCATCTCATGCGAAGATTTCACTCTGCGCAATCCGGCGCCGTCGCCATTATTTTTGTTCTCTGCTTCATTCCTATCCTGCTGATTGTCGGTTTGGCACTCGACTATTCGAAGGCCTCGCAGCGTAGGGCTGCACTGAACAATGTTGCCGATGCGGCGGCTCTCGCTGCAATCGTAAAGATTAATGAAAAAAGAGACGAGATTAAAAATGAGGGCGAGCTGAGAAAGCTGGCTTATGTGGAAGCAGAAAATGTTTTTACATCGCAATCGGCCTTCGACGAGACAAAAATATACAGTCTCGATATCAATATCGAGAAAACCACAAAGGGCTGGATCGCGACCGTCAATTATAAAGCCAATGTGAAGGGTTCGATCGGAGCGATTTTGGGATTTCCAAGTCTCGACGTTTCAGGCGTTGCGCAATCGACCTCGCAAAGCAAAAGCTATTACATGGATATTTATATGCTGCTCGACACATCTTCCTCCATGGGAATCGGCGCAACCGAGCAAGATCTCCAGAAAATGAGAGAGATTACCGGCGGCTGTGTTTTCGGTTGCCATATCGCAGAATACAAACCCGTTCATTACGATCAGCCAAAAGCGGCTGGCGTGAAAATGCGCATCGACATCTTGCGCGATGCGACGTCAAAGCTGATCGACACGGCGATCGAGTCATCGTCGAACACGGGTCAGTACAAGATTGGCCTTTATGCATTTAATTCACAGCAAAATATCCTTGAGGACATGACGGCCGATTTGCAGGATGTCAAAGCAAAATCGCTTTTGATAGATTTGCCGACGAGCCATGATGGAACGCATGCTGGCGACGCCCTGTCCTGGCTGAACCAGAACAAGGTGCAGCCATCTTATGATGGTACCAAGCCCGATAAACCGAAAAGATTTGTTTTTCTTATTACGGACGGTGTTGAAGACGGTATTCATACCGGCCACGCGCCGCCGCCTGCTGCCGGACCGACAGGAATTTGGCCCGACAGTGGTGCTTCGGCACCGACAAGCGGGATCGATCCATATGCTTGTAATGCGATCAAGGCTAAAGATGTAACAGTTGCCGTGCTCTACACGACATATCTGCCGTTCCCGGATTTATGGCAGTGGAATCTGATCCAGCCGTTTCAGCAAAAGATTGCCGAAAATCTTCGCCGCTGTGCAAGCGACGGGTTCTTTTTCGAAGCTTCGACGCCGGGCGAAATCGATCGCGCCATGCAGGAAATGTTTGAGGCGGCGGTTGTGTTCGGTGCACCGCGTTTATCCAGATAATTTCGCAACGACAGTTTTTATAAGATTACGGCTGGCAAAAATGCCCGCTGCCACGCGTCTTTCGTGGCTCGGCATCGAAATGCAAATGATCTTTGTGCATCGGATCGCCATTTGGTCCCAACACTGTAGAAAAGAATCCGCATGCTGCTTTTCCAAGATTTTGCAAATAGTCTTTTTCAGGCCCAGATTTATTTTCACCGACTTTGAGGACGCGGCCGTCTTCCAGCTTGATTGCCGCAATATCGGCGGCGAGCCCGTTTGCATGAGCGCTTAATTTTGCATTGGCGACATGGTTGCGCGTGCGGCATTCATAGCCGGGGCCAGTCTGTACAGATGCAATATCTGCATGAAGCATTGCTTTCGCGTAAGGGTCGGCAAGCGTTGCCATGAAATGCACAAATTCGGCGGCGTAGGCACAGCTCAGCAAAGGTTGATCGGGAAACATCAGCGACCGTTGCCGATCATTTTTCATTTGTACTGATTTCAGACGCACCGGTGTATCGATGCTGCAGTTTTTATTTTTATCGGAAGGTACCGCGGCCGTTTCAGCTTCAATTCCCGCGGAATTAAGGCGGGCGAGGCAGACAGCCTGTTTCATCTCGGTCTGATTGCTTCGAAGGCGAAGAAAAGAATCTTCGCCATGCGCTGCGAAAGGACAAAAGATGATAGCAAGAAATATCGAAAGATGTTTCATTATCGAAGAGCTAGGAAGCAAAAGCGGCGCTTTTATGCTGCACCATGATTTTGCAATGCGTTAATAGCCATGAACACGGTTTTGCACCTGCGCAGATCGTGTTGCGACAACCTTTGCCGTCACATTGAGCATGCTATCGACGATATTATCAGCGTTCTGATCATCGCGAAACACATTTGAAAAAGGAGCGACGATAGGAAATTCTTTTCCAAGCAAAGTTTCATAGATCAGAACGATTACGTCTTTTTCGCCATGCGCGCCTTGCCGCATGCCGTGCGCTGCTTTCACGGCGCTCGGCGAGCCTGAAATGGATGCTGTCGGCGTTTCATTCCCTTGCGGCATGCCAATTTGTGTTTTGACGAACTGCATGTGCAGATCGCGCCATGTTCGCAGTGCAAGATGCAGGCCGTGCGCCTGTTTCAGGAGCGTATAATCATCGTAAGTGGAATGATCCTTCGTTGGATTTTCAGCAATCTGCCGGATGCGCTGTGTGAGCGCTATTTCGTCATAAGTTTTTAATTTCATGATGCGCAGCTGTACGGCTTCAACAAAAAGCTCATACAACGGCTGGAACAGGCTGTGCTTGATATGCGGCGAATGGCTGCCGCTGGTAATGCCAAGCGAACCGCGGATATCCTGATATTTATTGACGCTGAGATTGCGCAGGATCGGAACAACATTCTGGTTCATGATATCCAGCATCGCCAGCACGGACATCATGTTGTCGCAGGCTTCAAGCAAATTGCCATCGGCAGAAAGAATTGTCGTGATTGATGCCGCAATCAGGCTGTTGGCTTGTGCTACCAGTACTTCGCTGATCTGGTGATAGGCACGGAACTGGCGCAGGAAATTATCGCCCGTCTGGTCAAGCTCGTTGACGGCAAGTTCAAGCACTTCTGATCCGACAAAGCGGCGATAAAAATCCTGTTCACTTTCTTCCTTCTTTTTCTCGACACCCGGAAGATTGATGTGCTGCAGGTTTTTGAGAAAAATATCTGTAAATGTCGTATCGACAAACGCCTGATGCGTCAGGTTGCGTGTCGGCGTGTGAATATTCTGTTCGCTGATCACCGCAGCTTCAAGCAGGCCTGCCTCACGAAACGTCTGATGGATTTCCTTCAAGGATTCAAGCATGCGCTGTGCGCTGTCAGAATGCAGAATGCCTGTTTTGTGCCCGCGCCCCGATGCAGGTAATTTTAAATTCAAGAGCGACAGACTGTGCAGGGTTTGCACGAAAGAACTGACCCATCGATATTTTTCTTCCGCGTCGTCAAACTTGCGGGTCTCGATATCTTTTTTGATGCGCTTGCTTAAATCGATCACATTTAAAAGCGTAATTTCCATGCCTTGCAGAACAGCGCGAATATTTGCAGCTTCTGGCTGAGTTGAAACATCAAAGCTTTTGGCAGCTTCATCAAGCCTGTCGAGGG
The DNA here is from genome assembly GCA_040385045.1 of Pseudomonadota bacterium. GTDB lineage: Bacteria > Pseudomonadota > Alphaproteobacteria > Rhizobiales > UBA4765 > JAZKID01. Next base: position 32,915 of record JAZKID010000117.1, read on the forward strand.
CATGCAGGTCGATATAATTTGCAAGCACGCGCGGTGTTGCGCGGGCGCCGCCAAGAGTCAGGCGGTCAAGTTTTTCTTCAATTTCTGTTTTGCTGATACCGGCTTTGTCGAGCCTTTCAATGGCGTCTTTATGCGTGAGGCTTGTAATCGATGCCTGTGCTGCTTGCCATTTTTGCAGCCGCTCCAGAATTTGCTCAGGTGAAGAATATTTCGCCATCGTGTCTCAAGCTATTTAAATTCTTAGTTCGACTAAAGAAAAAGATCAGCCCTAATGGACTGGTTTTTTAATGGTGGAGCCAGGCGGGATCGAACCATCCCCATCATATGGAAATGATGGTCAAATAAAAAGAGGCGGTTCACGGCCGCCTCTTTTGAATTTTTGGTGGAGCCAGGCGGGATCGAACCGCCGACCTCTTGCATGCCATGCAAGCGCTCTCCCGGCTGAGCTATGGCCCCTTGTAATTACTCTTACGTCTCTTCTTCGTTCTCGTCGATGTCTTTATCGATCAGGTCGGACACATCCGGATCATCCTCATCATCCACGACAAGGAATGTATCATCTGCCGTATCATCGTCATCTTCGATTTCATCGACATCGACTTCATCTTCCGGAAGCTTGGCGCCTTTCGCGCCGGTCGAAGCCTGTTCGGCTTCGGCGTCTTCCAGCGAAACGAGCTCGGCCGCTTCTTCAACCGGAAGCGGCGCTTCGACTTCCTGCTGAACAACCTTTGCCGCGGAAGCGCGCGCCGGTGTCGGTGCTGCGATCTGGTATGTCGTGCCGCATTTTGGGCAGACAATCGGATCTTTCATCAGATCATAAAATTTCACGCCGCACTCTGTGCAAAGGCGTTTTGTCCCGAGTTCGGGTTTTACCACGGCAAACCTCATCAATTGAATGTGTCGCGGCCTGTTAGACCATTCAGCCGCACTTGTCAAAAGCCGGGTAGCCTGCAATGGAAGAAGGGTTCTTTTGTCACTTTCCCATGTCTCATCATCATTCAGCGCGTCCCGGAAAATCATGGCCCTCGAAGGCCCTGCATGGCGTTGTCCATGTTCCGGGCGATAAATCGATTTCACATCGCGCGCTTTTTTTCGGACTTCTGGCGCGCGGTCGGACAGAAATCAGAGGCCTTCTCGAAGGGGATGACGTTCTGGCAACGGCGCGTGCGGCGCGTGCGCTGGGTGCGCGCGTTGAACAGCTGGGTGAGGGACGCTGGACTGTCGATGGTGCCGGGGTCGGCGCTTTGCTTCAGCCTGAAGCGCCGCTTGATTTCGGCAATGCCGGTACCGGCGCGCGCCTCTGCATGGGCATTCTGGCCAGCCATCATTTCAAAACAACATTTACCGGCGACGCATCTTTAAAAAAGCGGCCGATGGCGCGCGTGCTGACGCCGCTGAAGCAGATGGGCGCGAGCGTTCTCGAATGCGCGGAAGGCGAGAGACTGCCGCTGGTGATGGAAGGCGCAGAACTGCCTGTTCCGATCACTTATGAACTTCCTGTCGCGTCGGCGCAGGTCAAATCCGCTATCCTGCTGAGCGCACTGAATACGCCGGGCCGCACGACTGTGATTGAGACAACGCCAACGCGCGATCATACGGAACGGATGCTGAAAGCTTTCGGTGCCAAGCTGACGGTCGAGAAAAAAGATGACGCACAGCATATTTCAATCGAAGGCGAAGCCGATCTTCACGCACAAAATATCGATGTGCCCGGCGATCCCTCGTCGGCCGCGTTTCCGCTCATTGCAGCGCTGATCGTGCCGGGCTCTGCGGTGACGCTCAAGAACGTCATGCTGAATCCGACACGCGATGGCCTGTTCATCACGCTTCAGGAGATGGGCGCGAAATTTGTCTATCAGAACCGCCGCGCTCAGGGCGGCGAGGATGTTGCCGATATCGTTGTCGAAGCGTCAAAGCTGAAAGGCATCGATGTGCCGGAAGGGCGCGCGGCGAGCATGATCGACGAATATCCCGTTCTTGCCGTGGCAGCAGCCTGCGCCGAAGGGCGCACGATTCTGCGCGGGCTTGAAGAGTTGAAAGTGAAAGAAAGCGATCGACTAAATGCGATTTATCAAGGCCTGAAAGCCAACGGCGTTGTGTGCGAAATCGACGGTAATGATTTGATCATCGAAGGCCGGGGCTTGGTCAAAGGCGGCGGCACGGTGGCAACGCATCTCGATCACCGCATCGCCATGGCGTTTCTGGTGCTCGGCCTCGTTGCTCAAGACGGCGTGAGCGTTGATGACACAAACATGATTGCAACCAGTTTCCCCGGCTTCATGGAGATGATGCAAAATCTCGGAGCTTCCCTCGCATGACGAAGCGGCTTCTTATCGCGATTGACGGCCCGGCGAGTTCCGGCAAGGGCACGCTGGCGCGCCGCCTTGCGGAGCATTATCTCCTGCCGCATCTCGACACCGGCATGCTTTACCGCGCGGTGGCCTTTTCGCTGCTGGAGCGCGGCGACAGTCTTGATGATGTGGCCGCCGCAACCAAAGCGGCGCATCTGCTTGGTCTTGAAAATCTTCCTGCCGATGAATTGCGGAAAGCGCCGCTAGGTGAAGCCGCGTCCGTCGTCGCCGTTTACCCTGAAGTGCGCGAGGCTTTGCTCGATGTGCAACGCAAGTTTGCGCGCCACCCACATGGTGCAGTGATCGACGGGCGCGATATCGGCACCGTGATCTGCCCCGATGCGGATGTGAAACTTTTCGTCACAGCCAGCGCCGAGGTGCGCGCGCGCCGCCGTTTCGAACAGCGCCGCGCCAACGGCCTCGACGACAGTTATGAAAAAGTACTCGCCGATATCAGGAAGCGCGATGAACGCGATTCCAGTCGCAGCGACGCGCCGCTGAAGCAGGCCGAGGATGCCCTGTTGCTTGATACGAGTAATTTAGGTATAGACGATGCATTCCGTGCAGCGCTCGATATGGTTGAGGCCGCGCGGGGAAGTGTAAAATCTCATCCGTCTCTTAAGGCCTGAGCGCGGACTTACCTTCTTAAGCCATTGAAAAGCCTTACATATTCATGAAACTGCCCAAAGTGCGTGACGCTGGCCGTCTCTTTTGAAAAGAGACCTCAACGCCCGATGGGTTTCCCAACACCAGCCGCCGGCACGGGGCATGCCCCATAAGGAGTTTTTGAAAATGAGTGCAACTGCCAAATCCCTGAACCCGACAAAAGATGATTTTGCCGCGCTGCTCGATGAGAGCTTCAGCGAAAATAATTTCTTTGAGGGCGCCGTCATCAATGGCCGCGTCGTCGCTTTCGAAAAAGATTTCATCATCATCGACGTCGGTCTCAAAACCGAAGGCCGCGTCCCGGTCAAGGAATTTACCGGCCCTGGCCGCACTACGCCGCAGGTTGGCGAGAGCGTCGAAGTTTATCTCGAGCGCATCGAAAATTCGGTCGGCGAAGCTGTTCTCAGCCGCGAAAAAGCACGCCGCGAAGAAAGCTGGATCAAGCTTGAGCGCGCGTTCAAGGGGAACGAAAAAGTCGACGGCACGATCTTCAGCGTCGTCAAGGGCGGCTACACGGTCGATCTCGATGGCGCAACGGCGTTCCTGCCGCGCAGCCAGGTCGATATTCGCCCGGTGCGCGACATCGGCCCGCTGATGAACGTGGCGCAGCCGTTCCAGATTCTGAAAATGGATCGCCGCCGCGGCAACATCGTTGTCTCGCGCCGCGCTATCCTGGAAGAATCGCGCGCAGACAGCCGTGCTGAACTCGTCTCCAACCTGTCCGAAGGTCAGGTCATTGAAGGCAACGTCAAGAACCTCACCGATTACGGCGCGTTCGTCGATCTCGGCGGCGTCGATGGCTTGCTGCACGTCACCGATATCGCGTGGCGCCGCGTCAACCATCCGGCCGAAGTTCTCAATGTCGGCGACACGGTGAAAGTGCAGATCATCAAGATCAACCCTGAAACACACCGCATTTCTCTTGGTATGAAACAGCTTCTTGCCGATCCGTGGGAAGGCATCGAAGCGCGTTATCAGGTCAACACGCGTATTAAAGGCAACGTCACGAACATCGCTGATTACGGCGCGTTCGTTGAACTGGAGCCGGGCATCGAAGGTCTCATCCACGTTTCCGAAATGTCATGGGTGAAGAAAAACGTGCAGCCAAGCAAAATCGTCAACACCGGCCAGGAAGTCGAAGTGATGGTTCTGGAAGTCGACAGCGCCAAACGTCGCATCAGTTTGGGTCTGAAACAGACGCAGGACAACCCGTGGGCCGGCTTCTTCGAAAAGCATCCGATCGGTTCGACGATCGAAGGCGAAGTGAAGAACAAGACCGAGTTCGGCCTGTTCGTCGGTCTCCCCGGCGACATCGACGGCATGGTTCACCTGTCCGACCTCGACTGGTCGCGTCCGGGCGAACAGGTGCT
>JAZKID010000118.1:0-7743 GCA_040385045.1 Pseudomonadota bacterium
TGAGCGGTGACGGAGGCAAAGATAATGCGCAGAACCGTCGCGGCGGCGATTCCGATGACAATCGCGCGCGACCTGTGTTCGCGCGGCAAACCGGCGGCCGCCATGCCGATGACAATCGCATTATCGCCCGCAAGGACGATATCGATCATGACAACCTGGAAGAATGCCGTAATGGCAGGACCCGTCAGCCACTCCATCGAAGAATTGCCTTTTCCTGACTGTGTTTAAGTCTTGTTTGATATGCGTATCATACCGGGCGTGCTTGTCCATGCACAGAACGGCGCTTTTGCAGAGTTTTTATTGTTTGTAAAAACCGGGAGTTACCCAGTTGAAATGCGGCGGGTTTCGTATAATCGTGCACTCAAGATTTCATAACCATGGCAGAGGTTTTTTATGCTCGTCGGCGTTCCCAAGGAAATTAAAAATCACGAATATCGTGTTGGCCTCACACCGGAGAGCGTCGCCGAAGTTGTCGCCAACGGCCATAAGGTGATCGTGCAGACGACGGCCGGTGCCGGTATCGATGCGAGCGACGATCAATATCGTGCAGCAGGCGCGGAAGTTGTCGAGACGCCCGAAGAGATTTATCTGCGCGCCGATATGATCGTGAAAGTGAAAGAGCCGCAGGCGAACGAGCGCAAGATGCTGCGCGAAGGCCAGATTCTTTATACCTATCTTCATCTCGCGCCAGACCCCGATCAGACGAAAGATCTTGTGAAGTCGGGCGCGATCTGCATCGCTTATGAAACAGTGACGGACGATCAGGGCGGCTTGCCGCTTTTAAAGCCGATGAGTCAGGTGGCTGGCCGCATGTCGATTCAGGCTGGGGCGTCGGCGCTTGAAAAAGCGCATGGCGGCCGCGGCGTCCTTCTCGGCGGTGTGCCGGGGGTAGCGCCTGCCAAGGTCGTGATCATCGGCGGCGGCGTTGTCGGTTATAATGCGGCGCAGATGTCTGTCGGCATGCATGCGAATACCTACATTCTCGATCGCAGCGCGTTTGTACTCGAAAAACTCGAAAGCCAGTTCGCGGCGGGTGCCAAGGTTTTATATTCAACAAAAGCGGCGCTTGAAGATCTCGTCGCCGAAGCGGACCTGATCATCGGGGCCGTGCTCGTGCCGGGCGCTGCGGCGCCGAAACTGATTTCGCGCGCCATGCTGAAGACAATGCGCAAGGGCGCGGTTCTCGTCGACGTTGCGATCGATCAGGGCGGCTGCTTCGAAACATCGAAGCCGACCACGCATGCCGAACCGACCTACATGGTCGACGGCATCGTTCATTATTGCGTTGCCAACATGCCGGGCGGTGTTGCGCGCACATCAACCTACGCGCTGAACAACGCGACATTGCGTCATGCGATTGCGATCGCCAATAAGGGTTGGAAAAAGGCCCTTCAGGATGATCCGCATTTGAGAAACGGCCTCAACGTCTGGAATGGTAAAATTACCTATGCGGCCGTCGCGCAGGATCTTGGTTACGATTATTTACCCGCAGAAAAAGCGCTGGCTGCTTAAAAACTCCGTAGTTTACCCAACTCGACAAAACACATTTAACGCGAGATGATTCACGGCTAAGTGTGTTGTGAAGAGTTGTTGTAATGCGTCATGCCAATCCAAGCTCGCTCGAGATCTATGATGAGGGCCGTCTTGATGCTCTCAATCGTACGCACCTTCTCGATAGTCCCACCGAAGAAAAATTCGACAGGTTGACGCGCCTTGCCGCGCGTTTCACGAATGCACCGATCGCAGCGATGACGCTGATCGACGACAAGCGCCAGTTTATCAAAAGCCAATCCGGGTATAGCGGGCCTCTTGTTGATATCCGCGAAACCCCTCTCAATTACTCGCTTTGCAAATATGTCGTCGAGCGTCGCGAGCCCCTGATCATTCACGATGCGACGACGGACCCGCTGGTGCGCAATAATCCTTCCGTCACGGAAATGGGCGTGAAGTCTTATCTCGGCGTGCCGCTGCAAACGCCGGATGAATTTGTGCTAGGTGCGCTATGCGCGGTCGACATCAAGCCGCGCAGATGGACGCAGGACGATCTCGCAACGCTCAAGGAAATTGCCGACATTGCGATGACGAGTATTTTCGTCCACGATGTCCAGCACGTGCACGACCATGCGGAAAGCGCGCTCTCGCGCATCCGCGACTGGGTCTCGACTGTAACAGGCACGGCGCGGCCGGGGATCTGGGTGTGGGACGTGGCGCGCGGCAGCATCGATCTCGATTACATCACGCGGCATATTTTCGAGGTCAAATCGCAACAGGTTCCGTTCGAAAGCTTTCTTGAGGTTGTCTGCAAGGAAGACCGGCGCATGGTGGAAGTCGCGCTGCGGCATGCCGGCGTTCCGCATTCGCCGCTGTCGATCGATCTTTCATGCTTCATTACCGGCAAGCGCAGCGGTAAGAAAAAATGGCTCGAGATCAAGGGCCGCCAGCTCACCGATCATCACGGGTTGCGTGTCTCAGGCACCGTGCGCGACAACGATCTGGATCTCAGCGAAACGAAAAAGCAGAATATTTTCTGAATTGCCTTGATACGGCAGGGCATGTTAAAACAGGCATATGGAACAGCCCGCTTTTCATACACGCGACGAAAACCGCGGCCGCAATATTTCAGATTACTGGCCGCTCGCCGTGGTTATTTTTACGTCTGCAGCTGGGGCTTACGCGCTTGGTAGCGGCGTACATGCCACCACGATGGGCTACATGCATTATTTCATGGGGCTTTTTCTTCTCATCTTCGCAATGCTGAAACTGTTTCATCCCTCAAGCTTCGCCGATGGTTTCCAGATGTATGACCTTCTTGCGAAGCGCGCGCGAGGATATGCTTATGCTTATCCGTATATCGAACTGCTGTTGGCGCTTGGCTATCTCAGCTTTGCCATGCCGATGCTGGTTTACATCGCAACCATTGTTGTCTTCGGCTTCGGGATTGTTGGTGTTGTCGCTGCTCTGCGTAAAGGGCTCGACATCAATTGCCCGTGCATGGGTACAATCCTGAGCGTGCCGCTCAGCACAGTCACATTGAGTGAGGATGGCGCGATGATCGTAATGGCCTTCGTAATGCTTGCCAGTTACGCGGCGTAATCTTTTTTCGCCGCGGCAATATCCGATAAATTGGGCAGGCCCGCTTCATTGCCGAGATGGCGGATCTTGAACGCCGAGGCTGCGCGCGCGAAATCGAAATGCATTTCCCATGGCTGCCCCTTGTTCGCGAGATAAGAATAAACATAGGCACCATGAAACACGTCGCCCGCGCCGTTGGTGTCGATGACTTGTGAGGCAGGTACGCGCAATGCCGGCATCTCGCGTTTGGTTTTTTTCTCATCGTACCAGAATAGTCCGCGCTCGCCGAGCGTAACGCCGCCGATCTTGCAGCCCTTGGCCTGCAAATGATCGAGCATGGCGTCGGGCGACAAGTTCATTTGTTCACACAGGCGTTCGGAGACGATCGCGACGTCGATGAAATTCAAAAGATCATCGGTGTTGTCACGCAGCCCGCCGCCGTCGAGCGAGGTGACGATACCGGCGTCGCGGCAGGCTTTGGCGTAATGCAATGCCGCGTCGCCCTGGTGGCCGTCGAGATGCAGGATGCGGCAATCTTTCAAATTCAGCAGCGGGAACGGGTGCAGGTAGTTTGCATCGCGCGCACGCAGGATCGCGCGCTTGCCGTCGCGCGGGATGACGAAAGACAAGGATGAGCGTTTCACCTTGCGGCCGTGGATCGGCACGCCGTAGCGCGAGGCCATGTCGAGGAACATGCGGCCCAGCCAGTCATCGGCGAGCGAGGTGAGCAGATCCGGTTTCATGCCAAGCTTCGCGCAGCAGAACGCCGCCGTGACGGCATTGCCGCCGAAGGAAACGGCATAATCCTGCGCGACGGATTTTTCATCGCCTGTCGGAATGTTGTCCGCAACGATGACGATGTCGATATAGGTCTGGCCGATAAAAAGGGAGTCCATAGTCAGGCTTTCATGCGATGAAGAGAGGGTGAATTATTTTGTCCGGCAAGCCAGGTGTCAACCACCTGCAGTTTCGAATCCAGCGCAACGAAGTCCGCGCGAAGGCCTGCGGTGATGCGGCCGATTTTTTGATCCAGACCGATAAAACACGCGGGGGTCGATGTCGCCATCATCAAAGCCTCGCCGATGCTGGCGCCGGCTTTTTCGACCATGAAGCGCACGGCGCTCGCCATGTCGAGTTGCGCACCGGCGAGAGTGCCGGATGCCGTCGCGAGGCGGCCGTCTGCAACGTGAATGTCTTCGCCGAACAGGGTGAAGCTTTTTGCTTCCGTGCCTAAAGATGCCATCGCATCGCTGACAAGGAAAAGTTTTTGTGCCGTCTTCGCTTTCAGCGCGATGCGCAGGGCTTCGACGGACACATGGTGCCCGTCGGCAATAATACCGGCAAAGCTGGCATCGTCGCTGAGACACGCGCCGACAGCACCGGGAGCGCGTGAATTCAGCTGCGACATCGCATTATAAAGATGCGTAAAGCCCGTCACGCCGTCTGCGAAGGCGGTTTTTATGTCTTCAGCCGTTGCATCGGTGTGACCGGCGGCGATAATAATGCCGCGCTGTTTTAGTTCTTTGATAAATCCTTGCGGCGCTTTTTCAGGTGCGAGCGTGACGAGCGTGACACCGTTTTTTAGTACCGACAATAAAATCGCATCGTCATTGCGGGCAGGGATAATGTGCGCCTGCGGATGTACGCCTTTGCGCTCGGGGTTGAGGAACGGTCCTTCAAGATGAATGCCGATCACGCTGCGTTCACCGTGCGCAATCGCCGCATCAACGGCTGCAATCGCCGCGCGCATTTTATCGCGCGTGTCGCTGATCAGGGTGGGCAGAAAAGATGTCGTGCCGAAACTGAGATGTGCGGCCGCGATTTTTGCAATTGTTTTCGGCGAGGGGTCGTCGTTCAGCATTACGCCGCCGCCGCCGTTCACCTGAAGATCGATGAAGCCGGGCGCGAGAATGGAGCCTTCAGGTAAAGATGTCACAGCCACATCGGGTTTTTCGTCAACGACATCGGCAATTACGCCATTGCGCACAAGTACGAACGCATCGCTGTGCATTGCTTCGCCATCGAACAGTTGCGGTGCATGAATGGCGAATGTTTCGGACATTACAGCGTTTCCGTCACTTTTTTCAGGCCGACGGGATTGTCGGGATCAAGGCCGCGCCGCTGCGCTTCGCGCTCGATCGCGTTGTAAGCGGGCACAAGCATGGCAACGGGATCGCAAGCGGGATGATCATCACCCAGCCATGGCAGGTCGCCAGCGCCGCCACACATATAAACCGGCAGCTGCGCTTTTTTGAGATCGGAGGCCAGATCGTCGATGCTTTGCGACACGGCATCGTTCTGACGCAGGACAAGAACGGGCGTCGAGCGCGTCACGGCCGCGCGCGGGCCGTGGCGCAATTCTGCTGAACTGTAAGCGAGTGAAGGAATGGTCAGCGTCTCGGCCAGCTTCAGCGCAACTTCACGCGCGATGCCGAAACCGTGGCCGCGGCCGGTGACGAAAGACGCGCTGGCATTTTGTAATGATGCGCCCCATGCCTGCCAATCAAGGGCGCGCGCGGAAGCCAGACGTTGCGGCATGCGGCTTAAGGCCCCGCGCAACACTTCATCGCCCGTGACATGCGCGATGAGAAGCGCACCCGCCAGCATGGAATTGACAACAGTTTTTGTCGCCGCAACAGCTTTTTCCTCGCCGGCAAAAATCGGCAGCACGCGGTGCGCGGCTTTCGCGGCGGGCGATTCCGGATCATTCACAAGCGCGATGGTGAAGGCGCCGTTTTCGCGCGCGGCATGCGTTGCGGCGACAAGATCGGGGCTGCGGCCGGACTGGGAGATGACGATGAACAGCGCCCCGCGCATTTTCGGCGCGGCCTGATAACCGGTGACGATCGATGGCGCGCTCGCGGAAACGGAAAGGCCCATCAGTGTTTCAATCAGGTAGCGCAGGTAAACGCCGACATGGCCGGAACTGCCGCGCCCGCACATGATGGCGTAAGTGAAGGTGCGGCCCTTGACGTCATCGGCGAGTGCGCGGATGTCCTCCATGCCGTTTGTGATCAGTTGCGCGGCCGCGCTGGGGATCTGCGCAATTTCGTCCGACATCAGCGACATAGAATTCCCTTAACGATAAAATTCAGGATGATTTTTTTAAAGCACTCTGCTTCGGCGCAAGTTCGGCAAGCGCGAAGCGCAGGTTGCTGTCGTGTTTTTTGAGAAGCGTTTCGGCCTGCGCCTTGCTGGCGCCGCAGGCAATCAGCGATGCCAGCTTGATATCGCCGTCGGCCTCGGTCACCGCCTCGGCAACGACAGCGTCATCCGCGCCGGTGATTGTCGCAACCATATGCATGCTGCGTCGGCGTAGTTTTTCGTTCGTCGCGCGCATGTGCACCATCAGCCCGCGGTAAACCTTGCCAAGGCGCACCATCGCCATGGTCGAGAAAAGATTAAGCACGACTTTCTGTGCCGTCGCCGCTTTCATGCGTGTCGAACCGGCGATGACTTCTTCGCCTGTGTCGACAAGAATGCCGTGATCGCTGAGGCTGAGAAGCTGCGAGCCGGGATTGTTGGCGATGCCGATGGTCAGCGCACCAGCCTGTTTCGCTGCCTTGATCGCAGCGACGGTGAAAGGCGTATTGCCGCTGGCCGCAAGGCCGATGACGACATCGTTCGCCTCGACATTCAGCTCTTTAATGCGCGCCGCGCCGCCAGCGCTTGAATCTTCCGCGTTCTCGATCGCTTGTGTGAAAGCATTTTCCCCGCCCGCCATCGCGAAGCCGAGCTGGCTTTGCGGCCAGTTGAAAGTAGGGGTGAGTTCCACGCCGTCCTGTACGCCGATGCGCGCAGATGTGCCAGCACCCGCATAAATAAGGCGGCCGCCGCGGCGCAGGCGCGGCACGGCATCGTCGACAGCATGGGCAATAAAGGGAAGTGCAGGCCCGACGGTGCTGACAGCCGCGAGCTGCCCTTCATAAAGAGCCTTGAGCGCCTCGAGATTTTCCCACAGGTCGAAATCGAGATAGCGCGGACTGATGTCTTCAGTGGTCATTCTTAGCAGATAAGGACAGAGCCAGTTGAATGGCAAGCAAATCTGTTTAAAAAAGAGCGGATGAGTGAGTCTCTTTTCCTTGGTGTCGATGGCGGCGGAACGCGCTGCCGCGCCCGTATCGAAACGGCCGACGGCACGGTTTTGGGCTCCGGCCGTTCCGGCCCCGCCACCATGCGCCTTGGTGTCGATGCGGCCAGCCTGTCGGTGATGGCAGCCGTACGGCAGGCCATGAAAGAAGCCAAACTTGGCGACGACAGGCTGAAAGACATTCATGCAGGCGTGGGACTTGCCGGTATGGGCCAGTACGGCGCACGCACCATGCTCGATACCTGGCAGCATCCTTTCGCCAGCGCCGTTTTTGAAGGTGATGGTTATCTTGCCTGCCTCGGGGCGTTCAACGGCGATGATGGCGGCATTGTCATCATCGGCACCGGCAGTATCGGCTGCGCGGTCTGGAAGGGCGAAAACATCCGCATCGGCGGTTACGGCTTTCCGGTGGCGGATGAGGGTAGCGGTGCCGATCTCGGGCTGAACGCGATACGATACGCGCTTCGTGCCTATGATGGCCGTGAACCGCAGACACCGTTGTCGCAGGCGGTACTCGCACGTTTCTCGAACGACCCGGCGGTCGTCATGAACTTCTCCCAAAAGATCGAGTTAATCTTCAG
>JAZKID010000118.1:7753-12099 GCA_040385045.1 Pseudomonadota bacterium
GGGGCGCGAGCGATTGGGTTGCGGACTTGGGCGCGGTCGTCATCAACTGGATGGAAGCGGCATCGGCAACCGAATATGCAACGCTTGCCCCCCTCGTCACCCAGCATGCGGAAAGCGGCGACCCCATCGCGCGCGATATGATGCAGACAGCGGGGAAACAGATCAGCCATATTATCCGCGCCCTGATCGGCCGCGGTGTCGACAAAATCGCGCTGATCGGCGGCGTGTCGCAGGCGGTCAGTAAATTTATTCCTGCAGAATTCGCGCAATATCTTGTTCCGCCGCAGGGGGACTCGGTTGCCGGCGGTATCCTGCTCGCGAAGCGCAGTTTCGAGCAAAAACGAAAAAGAGCATGATGCTTTTAAATCGCCCCGACATGAAAGGTTTGGCTGCAAATATTTTCTTGCCGGTGCTAGCAACGCTTATCGTCAACGCGATTATTTTCACGCAAGGCTGGGATCAGCGGCCGAAACCGTTGCTCGACAGCCTGTGGTTTGCACCGCCCGGCTGGGCGATCGGGATAATCTGGATTTTTCTTTACGGACTTTATGGCTTGTCGCGGTGGACAGCGGCAACCGCGACTGAAGACGCGAATAAGCGTGCGTGGGCAATTGTTGCCTTGATGCTGTGGGGCCTCAGTTATCCGTGGCTGTCGCAGAAATTTGATCTCACGTGGGGCGCATATATGAACGTTGCTTCTTTATTACTGACACTTATGGTTGCGGCCTTCATATGGCCCGTTTCGAAAAAAGCAGTCTATTGGCTTCTGCCTTCCATGCTATGGGAGAGTTTTGCTGTTTTTCTCGGTTTTGCGGCTCTTTCCGTAGCGTAAGTATTATAGTTTAGTCTTTGCGTTAAAAGCATTTTTGTTTTAAAACCCTTCATATCAGGGAGTTTTTCATGCAGTTGTCATCCGCATCCACAATCGCTCCGCTTCAGAAATGGGCCAGCGAAAATATTCTTCTGCGCAGCTTCATGCTCGTTCTTGCGGGCTCGGGCATTCTCGCGGCGAGTGCGTGGATTGAAGTGCCGATGATCCCCGTGCCGATGACGATGCAAAGCTTCGCAATTTTGCTGATCGGTGCGTTTTACGGCTCGCGGCTCGCATTTGCGACCGTCGTTGCCTATCTTTTTGAGGGCGCGATCGGCCTGCCTGTGTTTTCCGGCGGTGCAGGCGGTGCGCATCATCTCATCGGCCCAACGGCGGGTTATCTTGCCGCGTTTCCGTTCGCCGCGGCTTTCGTCGGTCTCGCCGTCGAGCGCCGCTGGCTGCAAAATATTTATGCCAGCTTCGGTGCGATGATTGTCAGCCATGCGATCGTTTTCGCAGGCGGCGTTGCCTGGCTTAGCTACCTGTTCGGGATGGAAACGGCGATCACGACAGGCCTCACACCGTTCATCATCGGCTCGCTGGTGAAATCGGGTCTTGCCGTTGCCGTGCTGCAGCTGTCGCAAACCAGAAAATAATTTTTGAGCCGCGCATGAGCATTCGCCTGCGCGGCCATCATCTCCTTTGTCTGCTGACCTATAAGGGCGAAGGCTATACGCCGCGCTTCATCGAAAATTATGACGCCGTTGCTTCGCAGCTTTCAGCGGGCGCACCGTTTGAAATCATCGAAGGACCGGACGATATCTGCGCGCCACTGCTGGCGGAAAGTGCCTGTGCGCATTGCGTGAAAGATCGCATCAGGGCGCGCGACCAGCTGGCGCTTGAAGAGCTTGAAACAGCCGGTTTTAATTTTTCATCATGCAGGGCTTTTACTTTTAATAAAAACACGCTTTCCGGCATGCGCGAGGCTTTTGCAAAAAGCCGTATTCGCGGTGCCTGCGTCGGTTGCGAATGGCATGGGTTTTGTACGCAGGTGGCGGCAGATGGTTATAACGATACAAAATTAACGGTATGATGACCCTTTCATTAGCTAAACAAAGGCCGGGTCTTTTTCTTTTGCCGCCTTTATCTTATCTCTTCATGACAACCTTAAAGGAACGAAACCCATGACAGCCTGCATTGTCGGCCTCGCGCACATGCCGTTCGGCAAACATGAAAATGAAACCGTCGAAAGCATGATCGTGCGCGTCACGAACGAGGCCTTGCTGGATGCGGGCATCGAGGCAAGCGATGTCGACGAAATCGTGCTCGGACATTTCAACGCCGGTTTTTCGCCGCAGGATTTTACGGCAGGTCTCGTGTTGCAAGCCAGCCCGGCTCTGCGCTTCAAACCTGCGACGCGTGTTGAGAATGCCTGCGCGACGGGGTCTGCCGCCGTTCACACCGCATTAAAAAGCATTGCCGCGCGCAACAGCCGCATCGTGCTTGTTGTCGGTGTCGAGCAGATGACGAAAACGCCCGGCCCTGAAATCGGCGCCAATCTTCTGAAGGCGTCCTACCTTCCGGAAGACGGTGCAACGCCTGCCGGTTTTGCCGGTGTGTTCGGCAAGATCGCCGGAAATTATTTTCAGGCTTATGGCGACCAGTCCGATGCGCTGGCGATGATCGCCGCAAAAAACCACAAGAACGGTGTCGGCAATCCGTATGCGCAAATGCGCAAGGATTTCGGCTATGAATTCTGCCGCCATGAATCGGAAAAGAACCCCTATGTCGCGGGCCTGCTGAAACGCACCGATTGCTCGCTTGTGTCCGATGGCGCGGCAGCGATCGTGGTGACCGATACGGAAACGGCGTTGCGTCTCGGCAAGGCAACTATCGCTTTCCGCGGTGTCGCGCATGCCCAAGATTTTCTGCCGATGTCGAAACGCGATATTATCGCGTTTGAAGGATGCTCGATCGCATGGTCGCGTGCGTTGAAACAGGCGGGCCTGTCGCTTGACGATCTCGATCTTGTCGAAACGCACGACTGCTTCACGGTTGCCGAACTGATTGAATATGAAGCAATGGGCCTCACGCCTGAAGGACAAGGCGCGCGCGCGATCAAGGAAGGCTGGACGCAGAAAGACGGGCGCCTGCCGGTCAATCCGTCCGGCGGTCTGAAAGCGAAAGGTCACCCGATCGGTGCGACAGGCGTATCCATGCATGCGCTGTGCGCGATGCAGTTGCGCGGCGAAGCGGGCGATTTCCAGATTAATGATGCCAACATCGCCGGACTTTTCAATATGGGCGGCGCAGCGGTTGCGAATTACGTGTCGATTCTGGAGCGGTTACGCTGACATTTTCAGGTCGGAGGCGGGCAGAGCCTCGATCTCGAAAGCCGTTTCATCGTTCGCTGGTGTAATCGTTGTCCGCGGCGGCTTGGCGAGGTTTTTCGAAATCTTCCTGAGAAGTTTTTTCAGCTTCTTTTCATCCCTGCGGCGGAAATTCTTCAGCGTTTTCTTGTCGAGCTTGTCCCACAGGCGGCTGATTTCTTTTGCGCGCTCTTCGCCGAGTTTCGTCAGGCGCACGGCGGTGATACGGCTGAGCCCCTTGTCGCGCTGAACGAGTTTTTGTGCGGCAAGGCGGGTCACCATTTTCGTCACCGTCGGCGGGCGGACATCGAGAAGTTCGGCCAGCATGCTCATGGTGCAGAGGCTGTGCTTCGCAAGAATCTTCAAAATCTTTTCCTGCCCCGGATAAAGGCCGATGCGGCCCAGCAGGCTGGCGGCCTGCATGCGGTGAAGCTTGGCGACGTTGGTCAGCTGCGCGCTGAGACTTTTGTTGAACTTTTTCATGAGCACGAGTCTGAATCCGCGATTGAATCGTGTCAACGCGCAAACATGCTGCTTCAACTTTATAAAGAGAAATAGGACTCTTAAGCGCTCAGCGGCAATGAATTCTCAACAAGTGCTTTCCAGTAGGCGATGCCGTAGGGGATCAGCTTGTCGTTGAAATCATAGCAGGGGTTGTGCACAGGCGCAGTATCGCCGTTGCCTGCAAAAATGAAAGCGCCGGGTTTTTCTTCAAGGAAAAACGCAAAATCTTCACCGCCCATTACCGGCGTCATCGTTTTATTGACAGTGCCGCTCGGTGCGATTTTTTGCGCGTTCATCGCTGCGAAATTGGTTGCTTCGGCCTCGTTGACCAGAACCGGATAGCTGCGACGGAAGTCGACATTGACGCTTGCGCCAAAGCTTTTCGCAATGCCGCCGGCAAGTGTATGAATCTGTTCTTCCAGCGTATCGCGCACTTTCGGACTGAAGCTGCGCACCGTGCCTTTAAGGCGTGCCGTTTGCGGAATGACGTTGTTAGCATGCCCCGCCTGAAAAACGCAAATCGAGACGACGGCGGATTCGAGCGGATCGACACGGCGTGCGACAATGCTCTGTAGCGCGGTAATAATATGGCTGCCGACAAGAACCGGGTCGACACCGGTATGCGGGCGCGCCGCATGCGTACCTTTGCCTTCATCTCGGTA
>JAZKID010000119.1:0-4834 GCA_040385045.1 Pseudomonadota bacterium
TTCCCGCGCATGTTTCTTATGTGCAGGAAGATGATCCGCGCGTTGAGCGAGGTTCATCCCTTGCGGCGTTTTACAAGCTTGGTGTCGAAAAAGGTTACGCTCTTGTCGCGGCAACCGAGATCAATGCTTTTTTTGTACGCGAGACACTTTGCAAGCAGCATGGCATCGAAACCTACCTGCCGCAGGATGTGAAAGATACGCGTTATGAGGCCGCTATTTTCCATGGCTATGACGGCACTGTCATGGTTGCGGGTTATCGCTCGCTTTTGTGGCATGGTATTCCATTTGACGCTGAGGAGATGCAAATCCTTCCCAAAAATTTGCGGCACGTGCCGATCAACAGGGATGAGGATTATTATCAGGAATTGGGCAAGCTGAAAGACAAACGAAAAGCTGGCGGTTGATCAGCCTTCTTATTTCCACACATGCAGGATCGCTTCGTTCGTAATGTAAGGTCTGTTGTCCTTGTCGAAGATTTCGTAGCCTACATGCTGCGTTTCTTTTACAATCGCTTCGATCGTGTTGCGCGCAAAACGCCTCATGTAATAGCCTTTGTGCTCATGCTGGTAAGCGGCAAGTTTCTTGCCAAACCATCTGTTCCATTCCGGATTGTCGAAGGCGCGGTGTTCGAACTTGTCGGGATGGTCTTTCGGCAGGCCCTCGTAAAAAAGAACGTAAAGATGCTTGCCGCTGATGCGGATCAGGTTTTTCAGAGCCGTCTGAAAGTCACCGATATGTTCGAGCATCGAGGCACAAAAAACATAATTGAATGCGCCGTCCGCAAGAACGGTTGTATCTCGCACGTCGCAATTGATGAAACGGAGCGAAGGGTAACGCCGCATGGCGACTGCGATCGCGTTTTCGGAAAGGTCGAGCCCCCAATAATCAAAACCTGCATCATGCAGACCTTGCGTATTCCATCCCGAGCCGCAGGCCACTTCAAGCAGGCGCGGTTTTGCGCTGCCTGAAATCTGCGCCTTAAGCTCTGCGATAAGGCCCTGATGGCAAGTTTTGTGCAGGGCGTACATGCCTGCATAAGACTGGTCGATAGAAATAAGGTCGTTCTCGTGATGGAGCGGGGCAGGCAGGCCGGGCTCCTGCGGCCAGTCATGCTTTGCCGGCGCCGTACTTGGATCATTGGCTGCAGGTTGACGAAATTTTTTGAATTTTTGAAGAAGTGCCATCTCTTTTCCTTAGCATTTCGAATTTCCGGCAGGCAACCGCTAAAAACTAATCGATCCGCCATTCGAGGCGCGGGCGCGTGATGCCGGGCAGCGCGCCTTTCCAGCCATGGCGGCGCACGTCCATATCGGGGCTCTCGGTTATCTCGAAACGCAGCGCGTCGACGACAGCAAAATGAACCGGTTCCGAAAGGTTGAAGCTGCTCAAATTCATCACCACCGAATAGCGCCCGTAGTTCAGCTGGAACGGCGGGATCAGGCATGTGGCCGTGTAGGCACCTGCTTTTCCAGGGAAAGGCTTTTCCGGCATGGTAATGAAAATACGCCCGCCGAATTCGTCATAAATATGGAAGTTGGGAACGACATCGTAACGCAAATTGCGCAGGATTTCATAATCGAGTTTGATCTCGATCGTTTCGTTCAATGCAAAATGCGTCAGCGTTTCGTTTGCCACATTCGTAACGCGCCCCGACAGGCAGTTGGTGGCCTTGTCGCTATTGCTTTGCGAGTCGTAATAAAAATTCGTTTTCGGATCGCTCGCATCGAACGATGCGCGGTGCCATGGCCCCTGTTCGATCTGCTCGATCACGTCGTGCTGATATTCGATCGTCGCTTCTTCGACAGAGCTGTAGGAAACGACCCTGCCTTTTTCGAGGTAGAGCGCCTTCTGGCACATCTGCTTTACGGTCGCCATACTGTGCGAAACGAACAGAACGGTGCGGCCTTCTTTCGTCAGTTCCTTCATACGCTCGGCACATTTTTTCTGAAACGCCTGGTCGCCGACAGACAACACTTCGTCGAGCACAAGAATGTCCGGGTCGAGCCAGGCCGACACGGAAAACGCGAGGCGCACATACATGCCGCTGGAATAATATTTCACCGGCGTATCGATGAATTTTGCAACACCGGAGAAATCGATAATCTGGCTGATTTTTTTCTTGATCTCGCTGTGCTTCATGCCGAGGATCGCACCGCTGAGATAAATATTCTCGCGCCCGGAAAGATCAGGGTGGAAGCCGGTGCCTACTTCGAGCAGGCTGGCCAGCGCGCCTTGCGCTTCGAACGAGCCTTCGGTCGGCTCGGTCACGCGGCTGAGAATTTTCAGCAGCGTCGATTTGCCTGCGCCGTTTGCGCCGATAATGCCGATACGCTCGCCCTTGTTCACTTCGAAATCGATGTGTCGCAGTGCCCAGATTTCCTGCGCCTGTGCTTTTTCAAATTTCGATTCATAAGGCAAAGGGCGGCGCAAAAAGCGGCGCAAACCGCTGCCGAGCGCATCGCGCAGCAGGCCATTCTTTTTAGCGGCCTGGTTGATATCATAGCGCTTGCCGAGATCTGTGACGCGAATAACCGGTGCCATGATTACATCACATCGATCAGCGTAGCTTCGCTGCGGCGAAACTGGCGAATGCCGAAATAAAGCGTAACGATGCTGAAGATTGCGGAAAACACAATGCTCGGCGGGTAGATCATGTCGGCGCGGTTCAAAATGCACCAGCGAAAGGCGTCAATAATGCCGACAACAGGGTTAAGCGCATAAAGCCACATCCATTTTTCCGGAACAAGATTGGTTGAATAGGCGACCGGTGAAACGAACACGCCAAGCTGCAAGGCGAGCGGGATAAGATGACGAAAATCGCGGTAATGCGAATTCAGCGTTGCAAGAATGAGGCCAAGGCCAAAACTGCTGAGCGTTGCAAGGACTGTCACCAGCGGCAACAGGAGGATCTGCCAGCCGGGAAGAATGCCGTACCACAACATTAACAGCACGACGAGGATGAAGGAAATCAGGTGATCAACCACACAGACGAACAGAGAACTGATCGGCAGAATGAGTCGCGGAAAATAAACTTTCCCGATCAGATGCGCATTTGCGAGCATGCTTTCGCTGATGGTGCTGAGCACCACCGAGAAAAGCTGCCATGGCAGCAGGCCGGTCAGCACAAGCAGGGCATAAGGCAATTCATTTGAAGGGAGGCGTGCGATAATGCCGAACACGAAGGTGTAGATCACCATGGTCGCCAGCGGCTTCAGGATCGTCCATGCGATGCCGACGGCCGTCTGCTTGTAGCGCACAAGAAAATCGCGCCAGGCGAGGAAGAAAATCAGCTCGCGGCGTTTCCACAAATCAGTCCAGTATGCTTGATCCATAACCCGTTCGCCGGCCGGCCATAGAATATAGCCATAGGTTAGTTTCATTATCGACCGCCGAAACAGGATGCAAGCAGGGCTTTAGGCGGCACTCAATATTTTTGACGTCTGCGTGTCTACGCAAGGTTTATATGTGACGAGAGAGCGGCGGGCATCTTCGACATCACTCATCAGGGACAAAACGGTCGGCTTTTGTCCGGCGCCCTTGCCGTGAATAAAGAATTCTCTTCCTTTGGCCGTCAAAATGCTCAACGCATTTTTCTCTGCATCGATCGGGAAAAACGGGTGCGTCTCATCAACCGTTTCAAAGCTGACGGAAAGCACCGTGCCTGCCGGACCGATTTCAGCGCGCGCAATTTGCCGGATTTTCTCGTTTGTTTTTGGAGAGAGTTGGGAAATGCGTGCGAAATTCTCCGTTTTGACGGAAGCAAGCTTAACCAAATCCGTTTTTTGGCAATGTGCTGCAAGCAGAAAAATCTTTGCCGCTGCATCGAGACCGTCGATATCGGCCGAAGGATCAGCTTCTGCAAAGCCTTTCGCCTGTGCTTGTATGATCGCTTCCTGAGGTGAAAGATTTTTTGCCGTTTGCGTTAAAACATAATTTGTCGTGCCGTTGAGAATGCCTTCAATCAGAACAGGCTGATCTTGCGTTGCCGCAAGTTTTGCAAGCTCAAGACAGGGGATTCCGCCACCGACGCTCGATGAGTAGTAAAGACCCGTATTATTTTTATCGGCACAGTCGTGAAGACGCTGATAATTTTCTGCAATTGCCTGCTTGTTGGCGCTGATAACCGGCTTGCCCTGTTCAAGGAAATATTCGATAAGTTCCGCGCTCGGGGCTTGCGCCGCACCGCAATCGATAAAAATATCGGCATCTAGCCTTTTAAGACTGTCTGCATTTGCGACAAAAGGCCGGGATGGAAAAAGCAAGCGATGTGTTTGCGGTGTTTTGACGAGAATGCCAGCCAGCTCATATTTTTCAGGTTCCAGCTCGAACCAGTCGGCAACGCCGCGGCCGATTGTGCCATGGCCCAATAGTGCAATTTTCAGACGCTTGTGAGTGGGAGTATACGCGGCAAAAACACTTTCTGTACCAACGCGTGTTTCGTAATCTTGCCCGAATGCAGCCACCGAAAAAGATTTTTTATGCTCTTGTGCGAACAGTGCGGTTTTTTCCTGAATGAGCGGGCCTGCACAATCGACAAGATCGTCCCATGATATTTTTGCGAAGCGCTTCGGTGCTTTTACCGCATTGTTCGGATCATATTCATAAACGCCGTCAACATCTTTCAAAAGGCGCACATCTGCATCAGAAAGTGCGACGCCTAAAAATAGCGCCGTGAGATCTGTGCCACCGCGGCCAAGCAAACAGGTATCGCCATTTCCGAGAGAAGCAAAAAATCCAGGAATAACAAGCACATCATATTTCTCAAATGTGCTGCGGATTTTTTCGATCGAAACAGATTTCAGCGTTGCGTCATGCGTCTCGCCTTCAGCAAGAA
>JAZKID010000120.1:0-273 GCA_040385045.1 Pseudomonadota bacterium
AAAAGGATTCTCGGATATGACGAATGCATGGTTGCGCGAAGCGAATTTTGTCGGCGGGCAGTGGATCAAATCTGATGCAAAGCCGATCGATGTTTTCAATCCCGCAACGGGTGAGAAAATCGGCAGTGTTCCAGATTGCGGCCGCAACGGTGCGGACGATGCCATCGAAGCCGCACACAAAGCCTTTCCGGCATGGGCGGCATTCACCGCGCAAAAACGCGCGCAGCTTCTTCATAAACTCGCTGATCTGTTCCGCGACAACCTTGACGCCCT
>JAZKID010000120.1:283-5400 GCA_040385045.1 Pseudomonadota bacterium
CCGAAGCCAAAACAGAAATTCTCGGCAGTGCTGCTTACATTCAATGGTATGCGGAAGAAGCGCGCCGCGTTTACGGTGACGTGATCCCGAGCCCGTGGGACAACCGCCGCATCCTCGTCATCAAGCAGCCTGTCGGCGTCGTCGCGGCTGTGACACCGTGGAATTTTCCTTCCTCGATGATCGCGCGCAAGGTTGGCGCGGCGCTTGCTGCCGGTTGCACCGTCGTCGTGAAACCGTCTGAACTCACGCCTTATTCTGGATTGGCATGGGGCTTACTCGCTGAAAAAGCAGGCATTCCAGCCGGTGTTCTCAATATCATAACAGGCATCGCACCGCCAATCGGCGAAGCGTTTTGCAATCACCCGCATGTCGCGAAAATTACCTTCACCGGCTCAACGGCTGTCGGCAAAAAACTCAGCAGCGATGCCATGGCGAACATGAAACATGTGTCGATGGAGCTTGGCGGGCATGCGCCGCTGATCGTGTTCGAGGATGCCGACATCGCGCGTGCCGTGGAAGGCGCCATCGCGTCGAAATTCCGCAATGCCGGGCAAACCTGTGTCTGCGCTAACCGCATCTACGTGCACGAAAAAGTTTATGATGAATTCACAACTGCTTTCGTCACTGCCGTGAAAAAACAGAAAACCGGCAACGGCTTTGAAAAAGAGGTCACCATCGGTCCGCTTATCAACGACAAGGCCGTCGAAAAAGTTGAGCGCCATGTCGCGGATGCGACGCAAAAGGGTGCTAAAATTCTCATCGGCGGAAAGAAGCTGGGCGGGCAGTTTTATGAACCAACCGTGCTCGGTGAATCGACGCAAGACATGCTGATCGCGCATGAGGAAACCTTCGGGCCTGTCGCGCCGCTGTTCCGTTTCAAGAGTGATGACGAAGTTGTGAAAATGGCCAACGATGTACCTTACGGCCTCGCCTGCTATTTCTACACACGCGATCTGGCGCGCGCATTCAAGGTGGCCGAGCAGCTTGAATACGGGCAGGTCGGCATCAATGAAAGCGTGATTACAACGGAAGTCGCGCCGTTTGGCGGCGTGAAAGACAGCGGCACCGGCCGTGAAGGTTCGAAATACGGCCTCGATGAATATGTCGAGATCAAATATGTGTGTGTGGGACTGTAACGCGCCTCACTTGAATTCGAAAAACGTACGCCTACATTCCTCACAACGAAGGAGTGTTTTATGATCACCGTTTATCCTTATGAAGAACTGGGCCATGCAGACCATGGTTGGCTGAACGCGCGGCATCATTTCAGTTTTGCGCGCTACTGGAATCCCGCACGCGAAAATTTCGGCGTTCTGCGCATTATCAATGACGATATCGTTGCGGGCGGCCACGGCTTCGGCGCGCACCCGCACGATAACATGGAAATCATCACCTATGTGCGGGACGGAGCAATCACACATGGCGACAACATGGGCAATGAAGGCCGCACGGAAGCGGGCGATGTGCAGGTGATGTCGGCGGGCTCAGGCGTGTTTCATTCCGAGCGTAACCGCGACGATAAAGAGACGCGACTTTACCAGATCTGGATAGAGCCGAATGCGCGCAACGTTACACCGCGCTGGGAGCAGCGCGCGTTTCCGAAAAACTTTGCGGACGGCACCCTGCCCTTGCTCGTTTCAGGACGCGATGAAGACAAGGAGAAAGGCGCGATCTTCATTCACCAGGATGCAGCGATTTCTGCCGGCCGCGTGAAAGCTGGCGCAAGCGTGACGCAGAACGTCAAGCATCAGGCCTATATTCTGGCGAGCGAAGGCCGTTTCACCGTGAACGGCATTGAAATGAAAAAGGGCGACGGCGCTGAAGTGACGGGCGATAAAAAACTTGAGATCAAGGCGCTGGATGACGCGGAAATTCTCGTCATCGACGTTCCTGCTCTGAATTAAACCTCAAGGTGCGGCGCTGCGAATTTGCGGTGCCGCATCACCGGCATATTTTTCCGCACATTTTCGAGTAATGCCGCATCAACCTGCGCGACGACATAACCTTCGCCCTCATTCATTTTCGCAATCACATCACCCCACGCATTCACGATCATCGAATGACCGTGCGTCTGGCGCGTGCCGCCATCCTGCATGAAAGACCCTGTTTGCGCTGGCGCGGCGATGAAACATTGCGCTTCAATAGCGCGGGCGCGTAGCAGCGTTTCCCAGTGCGCGCGGCCGGTCGCTTGCGTGAATGCGGATGGCAGCGCGATGAGATCGGCGCCTTTCAGGCGCAGCGCCTGAAACAGATCCGGAAAGCGCAAATCGTAGCAAATCGCGCAACCGAACGTTAACGCACCGCACGCATAGGTGACGACATCGTTGCCGGGCGCGATATGTTCGCTTTCAAAATAACGCGTGCCATCAGGCGCCGTAATATCGAAGAGATGAATTTTGCGGTAGAGCGCGACCTGGTCACCCTTACCGTTGAACACAACCGTGGTGTTGGCGATGCGCTGTTCGCTTTCACGCCATTCGTGAAAGCTTCCTGCGTGAACAAAAACGCCATGCTTCTTCGCCATGTTTTGCGCAAACTTGTAAGCCGTACCCTCGCCCAGGATTTCCGCCTGCGCGCGCTTGTCTTTTCCGCTGCCGGCATAGTCGAACATTTCCGGCAGCGCGATCCAGTCTGGTGCTTCTTTGGCCACACATGTCGTGACCAGGCGCTCTGCTTTTTGCAGATTTTTCTGTTTGTCGTTTCCGACATTCATCTGAATGATTGAAAGTTTCATACGCGTAGTTAACGCAGAAACGGCCGGCGCATCAAATGAGGAATGAGATCTTCAGAAACCGGAAACTTTGATTGCTGCAAATTTTAAATATTCTATTAGAAATTTTTGAGCGCTACAACTTCATATCTATTTGATACATAAAGATATTTTTTAGTAACGCGCTGCTAAAAAATAACTCTACTTAATAAGAAGATAATTCTATTTAGAAATAGCAATTTATTCAGAATATAATCAATAATACTCAAGAATTACAATTGTTTAACCATAGATATATTGAAATTAATACTTCATTCCCATAGGATGATGGCAATACAGGAGCACGCGTTATGGGTTACGATATCAAGGTCGATAAAAATTATTACAGCGACCCGTCCAATATTTCGAACACGTTTGGCTTGTTTCAAAACGCCCTGAAAAATCCCAGCGGCGTATTGAAAAACGTCGGCATGGGCTCGGCCATGACTTACGGTGTTGGCGCCTTAACTGCCCTCGTAAAAGGCGCTTCTATTGGTACTGCTCTCACGACAGGCGGACTTGGATCCGTTTTAGGCACATTCGGACTTAGCTTTGGCGGCGCAGCAGCAGGAACGGCAGGCGGTGTTGCCAGCACGGCAGGCCTTATTGTTCCCGGCATCCTTCCTGAAGCAGGTGGCGCCATTGCCGGCGGCGGCATTTTCGGCGGTCTCAGCACCATGCTTTCAAGCACGGCCTCCTTCCTTGTCACGAACCCGGTGGGCTGGGCTATTCTTGGCGGCATTGCGGCAGCTTTCATCGTTAAAGCTTTTTGGGGCCGCGGCCTCGCGAAAGCAAAAAAGAACTGGTCGAAGGGTAAAGATGCCATCATGCAGCAACTGGCTGCCCAAGGCATCACCGGACAGGATGCTGACACCCTTGCCAACCAAATGGCTTTCGACAAGCTGTCCAGCAAGGATAAAAAGAAGCTTCTGAAAAAAGCGAAGAAAAGCCCGAACGGCGAAGCGGCGCAGATCGTCAATGCTGCGGGTTACGATGCAAACACGGGACAAAAGAAAATCGGCCCCGATGGCAAGCCGATGGACTTTGCAAGAATATATTATGAAAAAACCGGCAAAGCGGTTGCAGGCTTCAATGTCGACTTTAAATCGAGCGCAAATTCCGCCGAGCTCGCTGCTGCGACAACTCAATATAACGAGATCCTTACACAGTGCGATATCGACAAAGACGGCAAGATCAGCGAAAACGAAGTTCAGGCTTACTTCACTGCAAATTTTGGAAACAAGAGTGAAGAACAGGTGATCGCAGAACTGAAAAATCGCGGCTATCAGATTGACACCAAAAGCAAAGGTGAATTGAGAGACAGCACGGGCAAAATCACGGCAGAAAGTTTCGCTGCTTACATTTTTGCCGAAGGCGACCAAAAGGGTAACTTTGTTGCACAACCTGACGGCTCTATTCTTGCGCAAAGCGACAAGAGAATTTCTGTCGAAGAATTTGCGGAAGTTTTCATCGCGCCAAAGCAATCCGACTGGCAGGACAAAGACGGACAAAGTGAAATGGCTGAATTCCTCACGGAATTGCAAGGTTCGGATTCAGGTTCGTTCAATTACCTCATTGATGCTGTCAAAAAATCACAGACGACGACAACAACGCCAACGACACCTGTTAATTCATGGCAGAGCAGCTATTCGCCGACGAGTTATTACAGCCTTACAAATCCAACAGGTAAGGCAAATCTCCCGATCGATATGCCCTGGAAGAAAAAATCTGCCTAGAAAATACGACGACAGGCAAAACCCGGCCTTCGCGCCGGGTTTTTTATTGCCTGAAAACACAAAATTTAACCTTTGTTAAGCCTGCCTCTTAAACCCGTTTCAATACGGACTATCTAAGATAAATCATCATGAACACGACCATTGGCAGCCTTGGATCTTCCGGCGTCAGCATCGGCAACAGCGTTGCCGGGCAGATTGCAGAAAATAATGCGCGCCAAGGTTTCGGCGCCAGTGTCGGCAGCTGGAGCGGTGGTGCTTCCTATGCTGCGCCACAACAAAAGAAATCATCAAGTGACGACGCCCAGCAACAGGGTAAGGAAACCAAGGCTGTTGCCAGCAAGGCGCAAGCACAGGAAGCCGTTAAAGAGCAAAGCGGCAAATGGCGCCATTTTTACAATCAAAGCGGCAATGCGCAGCGCGATGCTGACGCTTCGTTCGTTGCCTTTCAGGCGTTGCGTCAAAAAAACTTCTTCCGCGATGCAGATAAAATGAGCGTTACGGGTACAAGCGGGTTTTCTGCCAGACTGCAGACGAGCTGGAACGTTTAAACACGACACGGTCGTGCAGGCGGAACTTGCGGTCCGCCCAGAATTCAATCTCGACAGGAACAAGACGAAACCCGCGCCAATAAT